>NZ_CP119789.1:3000000-3190156 GCF_029338275.1 Haloarcula ordinaria
CCATCAGCGGCGTCGACCCGGCGCCGCGCGCCGCGAAGAGAAAGGTCCCGTCGCCGCCGATGCTCACCACCAGGTCACAGGTGTCCATCGACGCCACGGGGGCGGTCGCCACGGACGGCCGCTCGTCGTGTTCGCGGAGGGCCTCGCCGGTCGTCTCGTCGACGACGACCGACGCTGACGCCTCGCCGAGGCGCTCTGCCAGTGTCGCGGCGAGCGACACCGCTCTGTCGTTGTCGCGCTGGGCGACGATACCGACACTCATTACATCACCGTTCCGTCTCGCCAGTTATAAACCCTCTACGACGGGCTTATGTTGGTCGGGACGTGAACTCGTTGCTATGGGTCGCTGGCGTGGCCGGTGGTCGGGCGGATGAGCGAGGAGGACTCCGACGACGACTGGTTCGAGCGCGCATTCAGAGAGGACGACGACGAGTCTCAGGACCGGTCAGCGGCGTCCTCGGACGACGACACGTCGGGCGGCAGCACCGACAGCGGGCCGTTCGACGGCGCGGACGACGCCGACGAGACGAACCCCTTCGAGGGGGGATCGGACGGCGAGAGTCCGTTCGGCGACGCCGGTGGAGACAGTCCGTTCGACGACACCGCTGACGAGAGTCCGTTCGACGACACCGCTGACGAGAGTCCGTTCGAGGATACCGGCGGTGAGAGTCCGTTCGACGACACTGGCGACGATGGCCCGTTCGCAGACGCCGAGCCCGACACCGATACTGGCGGTGACGGCAGCCTGTTCGACGACGACTTCGCGAGCGAGTTCGGTTCGGCCGGCGGGGGCGACGACGGCTTCCAGGACGAGGACTTCGACTCGGACATCCCCCGAATCGACGTCGGTATCGAGGGGCTCGACGGGATGATTCAGGGCGGGATTCCCGAGCGCCACCTCATCGTCGCCATCGGGTCGGCCGGGACGGGGAAGACGACGTTCGGCCTCCAGTTCCTCCACCACGGGCTGGAGATTGGGGAGACGTGCATCTTCATCACGCTCGAGCAGTCCTACCGGAGCATCATGGACACCGCCGCGGACCGCGGGTGGGGGTTCCACGAGTACGAGGAAGCGGACAAGCTGGCGGTCATCGACCTCGACCCGGTGGAGATGGCGAACAGCCTCGACAACATCCGCAACGAGCTCCCCGAGCTCATCGAGGACTTCGACGCCGACCGGCTGGTGCTCGACTCGGTGTCCTTACTCGAGATGATGTACGACCAACCGGCCAAGCGCCGGACCGAGGTGTTCGACTTCACGCGCTCGCTGAAAGCCGCCGGGGTCACGACGATGCTCACCTCCGAGGCCAGCGAGGACAACCCCTACGCCTCGCGACACGGCATCATCGAGTACCTCACCGACGCCGTGTTCATCCTCCAGTACGTCCGCGGGTCGACCCAGGAGACGCGACTGGCCGTCGAGATTCAGAAGATACGGAACGCCAACCACTCGCGGGAGACGAAGCCCTACGAGATAACGATGGACGGCATCTCCGTCTACCAGCAGGCCAACATCTTCTGAGGCCGCCACGACCGTTTCGTCAACACTTATCTGACTACCCGAACAGGCGTTCGTATGGTTCTGCTTGTCCCCTTCGACGGGTCGTCCCTCTCGAAGACGGCCCTCGAACGCGCGGCGGAGTTCAGCGAGTACCGCGGCGAGGAAGTCGTCGTACTGAGCGTCATCCCGGACTCCGTCGAAAACGCCCTCGACCGCGATTGGCTCGACCCCGAAGAGACGTTCAACATCGAGAAGATCGCCGAGAAGCTGGCGGAGCAGGCTGCCGACATCGCCCCCGATGCCCGGTTCCGCTACGAGATTCCGGACGACGTGAGCTCGATGGCGTCGAACACCACCGACGTGGTCCGGACCATCCGGACGGTCGCCAACGAGGAGGACGCCTCTATCATCTTCATCGGCAGCGAGAACGCCGGCCGCGTCTCGACGCCGGTGACCAGCGTCGGCGCACCGGTCTCCGAGGACCCACAGTACGACGTCCACATCATCCGGCACGCGTAGCCCTACCTGACGACGGTCACCGGGACCGTCGCACGCCGGACGACGAGTTCCGCGACGCTCCCGAGCAGGATGCGCGAGACACCCGACCGGCCGTGGCTCCCCATCACGATCTGGTCGATGTCGTGTTCCGCGGCGTAGTCGACGATGGTCTGGGTCGGTCGGCCCACTTCGAGGACGCGCTCGACGTCCGTGACGCCCGCCTCGTAGGCGTCTTCCTCGAACTCGTCGAACAGCGCCTTTGCGCTCTCTTTCTGGTCCTCGTACCACTCCTCCGAGAAGGAGGGCACCGACGCCTGTGCACTGTAGCCGGCCTCGGCCGGGTTGATGACGTGGAGCAGTACGACTGTGGCGTCTGCGAACTCCTCGAGAACGTAGGCCAGGGCGTCGGCCGCCTGGTCCGACCCGTCGACTGGCACCAGTATCCGCTTGCTCATGGTGTAGGTGGACACCCCGTGGGGCTTGAATGTTCGCCCGGCCCCGGTGGCAGTGTTTAGTTTAGCCGGTATTGACTCAGGGAGCCAGAGATCACTGGCCCGCAGAACAGCCAGTGAGGGTCGGAGCCGTCCGGCCGTGCTCGGGGGGAGTCGTGTAACAAAGAGCGACTGTCGCCGGTCCGGGCCCGCGGACGGAACTGGGGACGAATATGACAGTCTCCGTATGTACGGAACCTATTTCAAACGCCGTGACAATTCTCTCTCAGGATTATGGCGGGTGGGGACCCGATGCGGACAGAGACGAGTGGTGGGAGCCCGGTCGGCCGCGAGCCGGGGAACGCCTTAGAGCGCAAGCGACCGCTGGAACTCCTGGAGGATGGCGACGAGTGGGTGCTCTGTGTCTACGGCGAGAGCGAGGGCGAGACGACGCTCCTCTCGACCCACGAGGCTCGAATCGGCGCGATGCGGACGGCCAGGGCCACGATGGACGAGGACGGCCACCCGTGCGTGCTCCACTGGGATTCGACCGACCGGCTGGGCAACGTCTACTGGAACCCGCTGTTCGAGCGACTCGAAGTCCGATACGACGACCTGCTCGCGGCGTGGGCCGTCGTCCCGGCCTCGGGCTACGTCCTCTTCGAGACGGCCCCGGAGAAGCAGCGCGCCTGCTCGCTGGCACGGTCGGTCCAGCACGACTACCACTTCAAGCACCTGGACGTGTTCGCACCGAACGACGAGCGCCAGCAGGTCGTCGACCATCGGTTCGTCGAGGACCCGCCCACCACACCGGGCCGGACGGTGCCATCGGTTGACACCGAGACGCCAGCGGCGACCGACGACGCTGCCGACGACGACGCCCCGGTCCCTGACCGCCAGTCGACGCCGGCACAGGTACTCGACGCGGCCGTCTCGGACCTGACCGCCATCACCGAGGTCGAGACGTCGGGGCCGGTCCACCGCTACCGGGCGACCGGTGCGGACGACGACCCTGTAGAGATCGCCACGCTATCGCCGGCGTTCACCAGCGACCGGTCGGTGATGACCGCGTTCATGTCCGTGGTCACCAAGTGGGAGGAGGTGGCCGACGCGGCCCACGTCACGACGGTCCACGACGTCGGTATCGGTCCGGCCCCGTGGGTCGCCTATCCCATCGGTGACGGGCCGCTGGCGGAGCACGTCGACGGGCTGTCGGTCCGGGAGCGTCTCCGTACCGTCTGTGACGTCGCGTCGGCGCTCGACATCGCGACCCGCTACGACGTCCCGCGCCGGGGCATCCGGCCGGAGACCGTCCGCCTCGAGACGCGAGGCGAGGCGACACGCGCCACGCTGTCGGGCTGGGGGCTGCGGCGGGCGGTGGCCGATGCGCTCGACGAGCGCCGGGTCACGCCGTACACGGCCCCCGAGCAGCTGGACGGCGAGACGACGCCGACGACCGGAACCTACCAGCTGGGCGCGCTCACGTACCGGCTGCTGGTCGACCGGGACCCCTTCGAGGACCAGGTCGACCTCGCCGACGCCATCCGGCAGGGCGACCTCTCGCGGCCAAGCCGGGTTCGGGACGCCCCTGCGGCCGTCGACGACGTGCTGTTGCGCGCGATGGACCCCGAGCCGCGGGACCGGTTCACCAGCGCGACGGCGTTCCGCGACCGACTCCTCGACGCACTGCAGTGACCGTCAGTCCCGGCCGTGGCGGGTGACACAGGTCGAGAGCCCGATGAGCTCGACGGGTTCTGAGTTGTCCGGCGAGTAGACCACGCGTTGCCCTTTCTCCATGTAGGGGACCTTCGACTCCAGGTTGCTGGGGATGTTCACCGCCGAGATGGCGTCCTCGTCCCCGAGGTTGAGGACCATCTTGGTGTTTATCTGCTTGAACACCGGGTCGGCGATGTCCTGTGGGTCCTGCGTGATGAGGTAGAGCCCCAGGCGCTCCTTGCGCCCCTGTTTCGCGGCCTCGGTGAACTTCCCGATGACCTTCCGGGCCTGGACGCTGTCGGCGTCGGTGAGGAAGTTGTGGGCCTCGTCCATCCCGAGCACCAGTGGAGTCTCCTTGATGCGATCGTAGGTCGGGTCGTTCGAGAGCTTCTGGTCGATGAGCAGGCTCGACACCGCGAGCACGATGGTCGACGCCGTCCGGGAGTCGGTGATGTGGTACGTCGGGATGACCGTGAGGCCGCCATCACGGACCAGCTGGGGCACCTGGTCGGTGATGGGCCGGGCGTCCTGGTCGAAGACGGCGTCGAACCCCTGGACGCGGCGCTTGATGGCGTCGAAGGTGGCCTCGTGGACGTCGCCGGCCTCGTCGAGCTCCTCTTTCATCGCCGGGTCCGAGAGGAAGGTCTTGAACTCGCTGTAGGTCCCGTTCGAGCCGTACTGGCGCTTGAATCGCGGGAGTAAGGTGTTGAGCAGCGCGCCGTACTGGTTGTCGTTGAGGCTCGACCCGGCGATGAGCCACGGGTTCTCGTAGACCAGCGAGAAGGGGATGGTGAACTCCACCTGCTCGGCGTGGTGGTGGCTGGCACTGTACTCCGCGCCGGCGACCTTCGGGACGAACGCGATGGTGTCGTCGTAGCCCCCGTGGGAGATGCCCTCGCGCGCACACCGGCGGGCGAACTCGTCGGTCATCGCGGGGTTGTCGTCGTGCATCTGGGCGTACTCGTCCTGCGGGTCGAACTGGACGACGGCGAGCTCGGGCGTGCGGCCGTCGCCCATCCCGTAGGTCCGGCCCAGGTACTGGCGGAGGACGTTCTTCGAGCTGTGGGTCTTGCCCGACCCCGTCCCGCCGGCGACGAGCGTGTGGCGGAACACGAGCGGGTCGCCGGCCTCGTAGTCGTCTTTCAGGCGGTAATCGATGGTCGGCGGTTCGGCGGCGGTGCGGACCTTCTCGCCGCCGACCGAGAGGTGGCCGAGGAAGACGCCGTCTTCGGGTATCTTCAGGCCGGTCTTGATCTCGGTCTTGTCGGTGGCCTCCCGGATGACCGTCTCGGGCTTGGGGACGCGGTCGGTCATCCGGCGCTTGAGTTCCCCGTCGTCGCTGTACAGGACCGCGACGGGGTCGAGCTCGGCCATGAACTTGAAGTCCTGTTCGTCGATGCCCTGCTCGCGCATCGCCCGGCGGGCGTGGATCTCCGTCGCGTCGTCGGCCCGGAACTCCTGGGCGTACTCGAGGGCGGTGATGCGACAGAAGAGGCGTTCGCCCCCCGGATACGGGACCAGGAGGTACTTGCCGATGCGGACCGCCGAGCGGTTCGCGGCGGTGACGTAGGCACGCAGACATGTCTCGTCGGCCTCCTCACTGATGCGCAGGCCGTTGGCTGCAGAGAGGACGCCCAGGCCGGTGTCGGGGGCCGCCGGCTCCGCGTCCATCTGCTCGAAGGTGTCGTCGGCCGCCTCGCCTGTCGGTGTGGTGGTGGATTCCTCGCCGGCGTCGGCGCGTTCGGTCGGGTCGTCCCCACTGTCTCCGTCGGCGTCGGCGCTGAATTCGGTGAAATCCCCGAGGTCGGACATATCCGGCCGGACGGCGGCGAGCGACAAACGCCTTTCCCCACCGGAGCGGAAGTGAAACCTTACCCACCTGGGTGCCGACCGCCCTGTATGGACGGGTTGCGGGTGATGACGTTCAACGTGCGCTACGACGCGGCCTCCGACGGCCGGGACAGCTGGTCCCACCGGCGGCGTCTCGTCGCCAGTACCGTCCGGTATCACGAGCCGGACGTCGTCGGCATCCAGGAGGCGATGGCCCACCAGATGCGCGAGCTGGAGAAGTTGCTGCCGGCCTACGACTGGGTCGGTGACCCGCGTGACACCGTCGCCGCGGGCGGCGAGCACACGGCGGTCGGCTTCCGGACCGACCGGTTCGAGTGCGCCGCGACCGAGACGTTCTGGCTCTCGGAGACGCCCGAGACGCCCGGCAGCGTCGGCTGGGACGCCCGCTACCCCCGAGTCGCGACCCACGCCCGGCTTCAGGACCGACACGCGGGCGACCAGGTGGTCGTCCTGAACACCCACCTCGACCACAAGGGCGAGCGGGCCCGCCGGGAGGGCATCGAGCTCGTCCTCGACCGGTTCGACGACGTCGTCGGCGACGCCCCGGGGATGGTGATGGGCGACTTCAACTGCGTCGTCGGCGACCCGGCCCACGAGTACGCCGTCGACCACGTCCTCCCCGACGGGCGGCACCTCTTCGACACCCGCGGCCTCGCGAACTATCGACACGGGCCGACGACGAGCCGGTCTGACTTCCACGACCTCCTCCCGGACATGGGTATCGACCACGTCTTCGTGACCGAAGGGGTCGACGTCTCGTCGCACGCCGTCTGCACCGACCGGGACGACGAGCACTACGCGTCCGACCACTTCCCGGTCGTCGTCGACTGCACGCCGTAGTACCCGTTGAGCCCCGTTCGTGTGGTGTGGTCTCGTGGCGCACGACTCGAACGGTCAAAACGGTTTCGGAGGGAGCCTTTTGCTGCTGGAGCGTCTACTCCGTGGTATGTTGCTCATCCGAGGAAACGCCGGTGGGACGGGCCTCACCGGAACGTTGTTCGAACCGGGCGAGGAGCCCCCGTCGTTCAAGGGTGCGCCCGACGAAGGGGCGCCCTACGTCTGGGTCTGCGACGCCTTCTACGAGGTCGAGAGCGGCGGGAGCACTCAGCAAATCGGCGACCGCGAACTCAGAGTCGCCTTCGAATCGCCGATGCCCCGTGGGTTCGAGACTCGCGAAGCGGCCATCGACGCGGCCAAAGAACACGTCAGAACGCAGTTCGCTCGCGTCGGCGTCGCCGCCGAGGACGTCGAGATAACCGTCCTCCAGGCAGAGGAAGCCCACTGAGTCAGAACGCCTCGGAGACTGCACCCCACCGCTCGTCGTCGTACTCCTTCTCCCGGTCGGTGTCGAACTCGCGCTCGATACGCCGCGTGAGCTCCTCGCTCCCCTGACGGTCGATTCGGGCCAGTTCGTCGGCCTTCGCCACGGCAAGCGGCGGACCCCGCTCCGCCGCCACGTCGTGGAGCACCTGCCGGGTCAGTCGTTCCCGGCGCTCGGCGTCCCTCGTGAACGCGTAAGGTGCCTCGACCCGGAACACGAGGTCGGTACGGGGGTCGTAGAGGACGAAGAACGTCACCTCGTATGCCTCGGAGTCCAGCGACCGCTCCAGCCCCAGTGCGTCGCCACCGGCAGCCATCACGCCGTCCGTCCCGCCCCGCGAGACGAACCAGTTGGTGAAGGTCAGACAGTCGCGGGCCAGGCTGCCGTCCTCGCCCCGGCGTTCCAACACACGACGGAAAAACGCCGTATCGTTCACCCAGGGGGCCGTAGTCTTTCGTCGTACGGCTCGCGTGAGAGCCTTCGATGCCGAGTTCTTGACGAATCCGACCAGCGGGACGTCTCGTTCGACGAACCGCTCGACGAGCTCGATGTAGTTTCCTACGACGGTTTTCGGGCGGTCGTCCTCGGCCAACAGGTCCGCGAGTTCCGAGTCGCGCTCGGCCCAGCGCAGGAGCCCGGTTGGGTATATCGGCCCGTCGAGGACGAACAGGTCCTCGACCATGTCGGCGTTGCTCAAGGCGTGTCTGCTCTCGGCCAGGTAGAGCGCCAGCGCGTGGACGACCCGCTGTTCGTACCGGTCGACCTGGGGGACCTCCAGCACGCGCCGGCGGGCGAACCCCCGGTCGTCGGCCCGCCAGTCGCCGTCGAACTGCACCGTCGAGTCGTTCGTGTGGACTGCCATGATGATGGTCCGGCCCCGGTGCAGGTCGACGTCCGAGGGGACGGCGCTCATCGCGGCCTGTGCCACGTCCAGGACGAGGCCGTTCTTGAACGTCGTCGGGTTGATGGTCCCCGAGTCCAGGCCGTGTTGGGTGGGGAACGGTGGGGACTCCAGTGCGACGTCCTCGATGGTGACTCTCCGGCGCCGCTGCTCGTCGAGCGGTGCCAGAATCTTCGTCCCGTCCTGCCACAGTGGGTCCAAGAAGTGCTCCCAGACGTCTTCGGCGACTGCCCCCTGGTCGCTCGTCTCGACGGTCTTGCCGACCTGGCCGGCCAGCTGCGCGATGCCGTCGACGTGGACCGGGTCGAGTGTCATGTCCGTGGATTCGGTGGGCGGAGCATAACTCTGGTGGGGCACAACAGTTAGGGGACTGCTGGGGGTAGCACCCCACGTGTCGTCCTATCGGACTCCCTTCCCCTTCGTCCACGCACCGGAGTGCTACTGAGATGGTCCTGTTCGACGTCCTGTTCGTCGGCGTGGCCATCGTGGCGCTGTGGTTCGGTGCCGACCAGTTCGTCACCGGTGCCTCACGGGTCGCGAAACGGCTCGGGATCCCGGGGCTGGTCATCGGCCTCACCGTCGTCGCCTTCGGGACCTCCGCGCCCGAGTTCGCGGTGACGCTCGACGCCGCGTTCTCCGGGCAGCCCGACATCTCCGTCGCGAACGTCGTCGGGTCGAACGTCATCAACCTCGGGTTCATCCTCGGTGGCGTCGCGCTGGTCCAGGCGCTGGCGACGTCCCAGACGCTCGTCCGCCGCGACGGGCTCTTACTCGTCGTCTCGACGGCGCTCCTACTGGGGCTCGTCCTCGACGGTCGTCTGGGTCGCCTCGAGGGCGCGCTGCTCTTCGTCCTGCTCGTGGGCTACCTCGTCGTCCTAGTGCGATTGGGTAGCGACCGGGTCACGGCGGCGGTCGACGACTCGTTCGGATGGCTGGACGCGGGCCGGCTCGTCGGCGGCCTGGCCCTGGTCGTCGGTGGCGGCCACCTCCTCGTGCTCTCGGCGGTGGACATCGCCCAGGCCGTCGGCGTCTCCCAGTGGGTCATCGGCATCACCGTCGTCGCCACCGGGACGTCGCTCCCGGAGTTCGCCACCTCGTTAGCGGCGGCCAGACAGGGCCGGATGGGACTCTCGGCCGGCAATCTCGTCGGCAGTTCGCTGTTCAACATCCTGGGCGTGCTGGGGCTGGCGGCGCTGGTCACGCCGCTCTCGGTCGGCCCCGTCGCCGTCGAGTCGACGGCGTGGCTACTCGGGATAGTGGTGCTGGTGACGGTGCTGTTCTACACCGACGAGACGCTCTCGCGACTCGAGGGCGGCCTACTGGTCGCGCTCAACGGCGTCAACTGGGCGCTGAGTCTGCTGTGATTACTCCTTGCCGGACTTCTCGCGCAGGAGGCGCTCGATAGCCTCGGCGATCTCCTCGTAGGAACTCATCGAGAGTCCATCCGTGGTGATGAGCACGCCCTGGCGCTCTGTGGTCACCCGCAGCAGATACCCGTTCTCGAACGCGCGCACTGTGAACTTGTACTCCCCGAGTTCGGAGTCCTGGTAGGCGTTCTTGGTCTGCTTGTAGCCCTGCCACTCGTGGCCGACGAACTCGTTCAGGTCGGCGTCGCGTTCGAGGTCCTCCCGCAGATACAGCTGCTCGAAGTTCGCCCGGGTGAAGTACGTCACCGAGCGTAGCGAGTCGCCAGTGGCCGTCCGGGCCGTCGTGACAATGCTATCGGCGAGGTCCTCCGAGAGGATGTTCCGGGTCATAGCTGGACGGAGACGGCCCACCCTCTTAATCTCCCGGATACCCACCACCGTTTTCGGCGTCGTGTCGGCCGCCGAATCGCGCGTCGAGCGTGTCGTCGTCGGCCGATGCTACGTCCCAGGCGCGCCCTCGATGAGTTTGTCCGCCAGCATCGGAACGAACGTGCCGACGTCGGTGACCATCCCCACCGCCTGTGCCGACCCGCGGTCGAGCAGTTGCGTCACCGTCGCGGGGTTGATGTCGACGCAGACGACCCGCGTCGTCGAGGGCAGGCAGTTCCCCACCGCGACGGAGTGCAACAGCGTCGAGAGCATCAGGACCATGTCGGCCTCGTGGGCCTGCTCGCGGATGGCGTTCTGGGCCTCGACGGCGTCGGTGATGGTGTCAGGCAACGGGCCGTCGTCGCGAATCGACCCCGCGAGGACGAACGGACGGTCGTTGACCACGCACTCGTACATCACACCTGATTCGACGGTGCCCGCCTCGACAGCGGCTGCGATGGAGCCCTCGCGGATGACCTCGCTGATGGCGTAGATATGGTGCTTGTGGCCGTGGCGGGGGTGGTCGAGGCTCTCGGTGTCCATGCCCAGCGAGGTGCCGTAGAGGTCGCGCTCGATGTCGTGGACGGCGAAGCCGTTGCCGGCCGAGAGCATGTCGACGTACCCCTCCCGGACCAGACGCGCCAGGTCCTCCCGGGCGCCCGTGTGGATGACCGCGGGGCCACAGACGGCCAGTACCGTCCCGCCCTCCCGCTTGGTCTCACGGATGGCCGTCGCGATGTTCTCGATGGTCGTCTCCGACGGGCGCTCAGAGGAGACACCGCCCCGCATGAACCCGAACGCGCCGCCAGTGTCGCGTGGTCGCGACGGCGGCTCGACCTTGATGCCCGTGTCGCCGGTGACGATGCGGTCGCCTTCCTCGACGGCGTTGAGGACCTTCGTGTACGCTCGCGGTCCGTCGGGCCCGTCCTCGACGACCACCGCACAGTCCATCTCCATGTGCTCGACGTCGAGCCACTCGCCCTCGTAGCGGACGAACGTCGGGTGGTTGGTCGTCGAGTAGAACCCCTCGGGGACGACCTGGTCGGCCGGCGCCGGCTGGAGGCTGACGTCCTTCGGGTCCGCCGGATTGGCCCCGTTCTGGTGGAGTTCGTGGACGATAGTCTGGAGCGCCGCCTCGTCGTCGGCTTCGACGAGCAGGCGGGCGTAGGACTCCTCGTCTTTGTGCCGGCCGATGTCGAACGCCTCGACGGTGAACGACCCGCCGAGGTCCATGATGATGCCGAAACAGGCCCCCATCATTCCCGAGTCGATGATGTGTCCCTCGAGCTCGACCTCGCGTGAGACGGTCATACGTACAGCGAGGCGACCGCCGGGTAAGACGGTTTGGGGCCGCAACGGGACGTCGCGACTGCCGTCACGCGTCCTGTACCGACCGGTCGACGGCCCACGAGAGCGTCTCGTCGGCGGCCCGGAGCCGGTCGTAGAACCGCCTGAGGCCGTCTGATTCCGTCGTGGGAAGCACATGCAGTCTGACGGTCCCGTCCCGCACCGAGACGCGGAAGACGTCCGCCGTCCCCTCGTCGCGGACCAGCCACAGGGGCATGGGCAGGTCGTGGAAGTCGCCGTAGCGGTAGGGGCCGTCTGTGAGGATGTCGACAACGACGGACACGAGGTCGGGCGTGGTCCGCTCGCTGTCGGGGACGAGTTCGAACGTCGTCCCGCCCTCGTACTCGACGCCGCTGCCGTGGGGGAAGCGCCGCTCCGGGCGGCGTGGAATCGAGAACGACGGCTCCGACGTCATGGCGCTCTGTGCCACGCTTGGTCGCCATGCGATTTAAACTCGCGGGCAGTCCTGGGGTCCGACGGCCGTCAGCGGCCCGCTCTCACGTCCCCTGGTGGAACGCGAGGCTGTACATCGTCCCGACCGACGTGGCCGCCACCTCGTCGACGAGGCGGTCGGCGCGCTGTTCGAGCGGGTCCCCGAGGTCGGGCGGCAGTCGCTCCGTCGACTGCTTGACCAGGACCAGATGCGCCCGCAGATGCTTCGCCGTCCACGGAACCGGGTCGAGCAGTGTCGTCTCCCGGTCGAAGCGCCAGCCGTGTCCCTCGAAGAGACGGCGGAGGAGCGTCGACGGGTAGAACGAGAGGGCCGGTCGACCGTCGGCGAGTTCGCTCGCGGCGTTCACGACGGCGACCAATCGGCGCATCGCGGCGTCGACCGGCAGCGGGGCGTAGTCGTCCACGACGAGGTGGCAGTCGGGTGCGGCGACACGAGTGAGTTCCCCGACAACGTCGGCGAGTGCCGGCGGGTCGAGGACGGTACACAGCGCGTGGGCCGTGACGAGGTCCACAGAATCGGTCGCAAGGGGCGTCTGTCTCAGGTCGCCCCTGAGGACGACGAGGCGGTCGTCGTCCCCGCAGCGCTCGCGAACGGTCGCCGCGTGGTCGGCGTCGTCGGTGACGGCGTAGACCCGCCGGGCGCCCGCTTCGAGGAGGCCGGCCGTCGTGTTCCCGACGCCGGCGCCCGCCTCCAGACAGGTTCGTCCTGCCACCGGCTGGTCGGCCAGCGCGGTTCTGACCGTCTCGGGGACGCCCGTCCCTGGGTCCTCCCAGCCCACGTTCAGTGGTGGAGCTGCTCGGGGACCGGGCTGTCGTCGTGCCGGGCCGCCTCGACGACGGACCGCTGGGTCGCCTCGTCCATCCCGTCGTAGCGGTCGGCGGCGTCCAGCATCATGGAGACCAGCTTCGGGTCGCCGGACGAGACGACGGTCGTCAGCCCCTGCGCAGCCGCGAAGTCGAAGCGCTCGCGTATCTCGTCGGGTCGTGAGACGGGTTCGTACCAGTTCGCGAACGGGCGGTCCTCCTCGTAGCGCTCCGACGCAGGCGGCCAGGACCCCTTCGCGAACGCCTTGATACCGAGCGTGCCGACGTCGTGCTCCTCGGCCAGTTCCAGGACGCCCTCGTAGTCGTGTTCTGCGTCGTCCTTCGCGGCGACGACCGGGTTCAGCGGGAACATCACCGTCTCCAGGTCGTCGATACGCTCGATGGCGGCCTTGATGAGGGCCGGGTCGCCGTGGCTCGTCAGCCCCAGGTGGTCGACCAGACCCTCGTCCTTCGCCTCGCGGAAGGCCGACAGCGCACCGTCGTCGGCGGTTATCTCGTCGAGTTCGTGTTCGTACTCGAGGCCGTGGACCTGGTAGAGGTCGATCGTCTCGATGCCCATCCGGTTCAGCGACAGGGCGAGTTTCCGCCGGGCTCCTTCGTAGCCGCGCTCCTGGGTCTTACACCCGAGGAAGATGTCCTCGCGGTACTGGCGGAGCTTCGGGCCGAGCTTCAGCTCGGCGTCGCCGTACATCGGCGCCACGTCGAAGTGGTTGACACCGTAGTCCAGCACGTGTTCGACCATCTGGTTCGCGCCCTCTTGTTCCAGCCACTTGAGGGCGATTGTGCCGAACGTCAGCACGGTGCTCTCGTGTCCGGTCGCACCTAGTGTGCGGGTCTCCATATCGGGGGATCACACCGGACGCGCAAAACTGTTGGTGCGGGGTGGGTTTTTGCTCTTCGACGCTCTCACTCGTGGTATGTGTGGTCGTTACAGTCTGTTCGCCCCGCCCGCCGACATCAAGGAGCGGTTCGGCGCGACGTTCGACTTCGAGTTCGAGCCCCGGTACAACGCCGCACCGAGCCAGTCGCTCCCGGTCGTCGCCAGCGATGCCGACGACACCATCCAGCGGATGGAGTGGGGACTGGTCCCCTCGTGGGCCGACGACCGCTCGGACCACGGCTACATCAACGCCCGCGCCGAGACACTGTCGCGCAAGCGCTCGTTCGCCGACGCCTACGAATCGCGTCGCTGTCTCGTTCCCGCCGACGGGTTCTACGAGTGGACGCCGCGAGACGACGGCGAGAAACAGCCCTACCGGGTCTGTCTCCCCGACGATGCCGTCTTCGCGATGGCCGGCCTCTACGAACGGTGGGACCCCCCACAGCGCCAGACCGGCCTGGGCGAGTTCGGGTCGAGCGGTAGCGGTGGGGGAGAAGACGACGTCGTCGAGACGTTCACTATCGTCACCACCGAGCCAAACGAGACGGTCGCCGACCTCCACCACCGGATGGCTGTCGTACTCGCTCCCGACGAGGAGGCCACGTGGCTGCACGGCTCGACCGAGGACGCGGCTGCCCTGCTCGACCCCTACGACGGCCCGATGCGGACCTATCCGGTGTCGACGGCGGTCAACAGCCCCAGCAACGACTCCCCGGCGGTTATCGAGGCGGTCGAACCGTAGGACCTGGCTACGTTCCGCCGCTTTGCGACGAACTTCGGACCAGCGACCGCCGACGACTCGCGAACCGGGTCCCCACTCTGCGGGTTCGGCTCCGCTCAGAAATCGGTCCACTCGGCGACGCTCGGAGAGAGAACTGCGACGTGACGCCTACTCGCTCGGGCTGTTGCGGCGGTTGAACTGGTACACCATGGCCCACAGCGTCTCCTCTTGGGATTTCCCCATCGAGGCCGCTTGGAGTTGGCGGTACAGGCCGTCTGATACGGTAATCTCGGGCATCAGCCGTATTAACTCCGGGAAAATATGTAAACTTATTGATACTCGGAAGCGAGTTAACCCTTTCGCCGGCGCTCACGGTGGTGTTTAGTCAAGAAAACGAGTGCAAACAGCCAGCCGGGGCTTTCTGACTCTCTGAAGCGACAGCTGCTAAGCGAAACACTGCATGCTCACCGAACGAACTCGTGTGGGTTCGTCTCTTCGGTGAGCACGCGTCCGTCATCGGTCCCGAACGCCTCGCCCGCGAGCAGCAGATACAGCGCGCAGGTCGCCGAGAGCAGGATACCGGCCAGTGGCACCGCGAACGTCGCTCCGGAGAGCAGCGGGAGCAGTTGGACGACGGCGAGGCCGCCCAACGCGACGATTCCGAGGCGCCGACCCCACGGCGCTCGGAGGGCGACGCCGACTCCGGCGGGAACCAGCAAAACGCCAAGCGCCGCCTGTGCGAAGGCGAGGACGAGGGAAGCCACGCCGACAGCAGAGAGGAGCGCGAGGACACCCGACGCGGTGTTCACGACGCCATACCCGAGCGCCAGGACTGCGACGACTGTCAGACCCACACCGCTGTCGCTAGTCATTGGTCGTGCTGTGGACGGATCGAATAAGTGTCTGGTGGCGAGCCGCGGGGAATCCGGGCTTCGTTACTGGACGCGACCGAACGCCAGCGTGCCGCTGATGCTCTCGATGTAGGCGTTGACGACCTGGCCCTCCTGGGCGCCGGAGACGAAGATGGTGTACTTGCCCTTCTCGGCGACGCCGTCGCCCTCGCGGCCGGTGCCGGTGATCTTGACCTCGTAGGTCTCGCCCTCTTCGAGGGTGGGTCGGTCCTGCTGTTGGGTCTTGCTCGCGCCCTTCGAGACCGGACGGAAGGCCCCACAGGCCTGACAGCGGAGCATGTCCACGCCGTCCTCGGTCTTGAGGACCGTGTCGGGGAGGCCACACTCCGAGCAGGTGACGTACTCGGCGACGTAGGCGTCGACGGCCGCCTGGAAGTCCGACGTGTCGAACGACCCGTTGTAGCGGGCCTCACGCCCGTCGAACTGGCCGTTGGTCCCGAACTCGCGCTGGATGCTGCGGTGGAGGTGCTGGGGGTCACGCGAGAGCGCGTCGGCGATGGCCCCGAGGTTCGTCAGACGTGTGAAGGCCCCGTCCGTCTGTCCCTCCGGGTCGGGAATCTTGAGCCGTTCGCCGCTCTCCCGCGGTTGGTCCGGCAGTACGTCGTATGCTCTGTCGAGCGCGTCGTCGTAGTTCATAGAGGAAGAAGGAGGGTGGACCCTAAATGGGTTCCGTGATAGTCGCACCCACCGGCCTCAACAAGAGAGCGCGAGTCTGAGGCCGGCGCCCGCGCGGGTGAACGTCGAGTCGAACGGCGCCGAGATCTGCCGCATCCGGTCGCGGAGCCACGCCGCTGCCTCGTCGTCGGCCAGGGTCACGCTCGAGTCGACGATCTCGACTGGAACCAGTTCCAGCACGCGCAGCGTCCCGTCGTCGACGACCAGCTCGAACAGGAGACTCCGGTCGTTGTGCAGGTCCGGCTTCACGAGGTAGTCGTCGACGAAGTCGCCGGCGTCGTAGACGATGGGGCGGCCCCGATACACCTCGACGCCCTGGATGACGTGGGCGCTGTGGCCGTGGACGACGTCGACGCCGTGGTCGACCAGCCAGTGGGCGAACGCCTGCTGGGTCGCCGACGGGTCGACGTCCCAGTTCGGTCCCCAGTGCAGCGAGGCGACCACCAGGTCCGGGTCGGTCTCGCGGGCCCGCTCCAGTGCGCCGCCGACCCACTGGCGGGTCAGCGGGTTGTCGGGGTCCAGGGGGACGTAGGCGGCCCCGGGACTGTTGGCGCGGGCGGCGTAGAGCGGCGCCTGGTCGGTGAGCGCGACGACGGCGACCTCGAGGTCGCCGACCGTGACGAGCGCCGGCTCGAAAGCGGCCTGCCGGGTCGGGCCCGCGCCGGCGGTCGGTATCTCCCCGTCGGCGAGGTGGTCGAGGGTATCCGCCAGCGCGACGGGACCGAAGTCGAGGAGGTGGTTGTTCGCGAGCCCGGCCCAGCTGGTCCCGACGCCGGTCAGCGCCGGGACGGCCCACGCTGGCCCGGCGCGGAAGTAGTAGCCCCGTCCAGGATGGCGCTGACCACGGGCCGAGACACAGCACTCGAGGTTCAGAAAGAGGCCGTCGAGGGCCCGCAACCGCTCGGTCACGTCACCCCACACCCCGGTCGGGACGCGGTCGTCCCACCGTGCGTCTACGCCGCGACCCAGCATCACGTCGCCGACGAAGCCGAGCCGATGGCGTGCTGTCGTGTCGACCGAGAGCGGACAGTCGGCCTGCGACTCGCTGGCGGTACCCAGGCATCCGCCGAGGCCGGCGAGGCCTGTCGCGAGAACGGTTCGGCGCGTCGGAGACACGGACGTCCGGGTCGACGTGCGCACCGGTCTTTAATTCCCTGTCGCCGCCACCCGCGCCGTGCTGGCCTCCGAACACTGTTCAGTTGGTTACCAGACGCTATTCGGGTATCACGACGGAAATTGGGCCCAGAGACCTCAGATAGCCACTTCACGACGGTTCAGGTATCTAGTCTGTGATTCGAAGTGATGACAATATTTATTACAATATAGTTCACACATCTCCACATGAATCAGTCCCCGAAACGCGGGGTGCGAAAGTCGCTGAACGACGACGGAGTGCCGCCCGCCGTCTCCATCGTCAGAACTGTCGCCGACGTCGCCGGTGTGAACGTGAGCGAACTCGAACCGCTCGAAGAGTCCGTTCCGGCCGACGCGCTGAACAGCGTCGCGAGGAACGACGGAACGCAGCTCTACTTCGAGTACGAGGGCTACGACGTCACCCTCGACGGCGGGGACGCCTTCATCGTTTCCGAGTCCGACGCGACCAGCGTTCGATAGCCCCGGACGGAGCCGTCCACGGACGGCGTTTACCCCTGCAAGACGTGTGCGTCGCCCGGCTCGAACCCGACGCGTATCTCCCCCGACGGCTGTGTGGCCGTCCGAACGAGTATCTCCCTGTCTCCCCAGCCGAGGTGGACCCGTGTCACGTCGCCCAGGAACTCCGCGCTCCGGACCGTGCCGGTGAGCGTGTTCTCGCCACCGCCGAGCGTCAGCGTCTCCGGGCGCACGCAGAACGTACAGCGGTCACCCGGGGAGACGGTGTCAGCCACGGCGACCGAGAGACGTTCGCCGCCGACGGCGACCGACGCGATGCCGTCGCGCACCGCTCGGACCTCCCCCGTGAACACGTTGTTGTCGCCGACGAACTCGGCGACGAACTCGGTGGCTGGCTCGCGGTAGATGGTCCGCGGCGACCCGACCTGTTCGGGCGCGCCGGCGCGCATCACCGCTACCCGGTCGGAGATGGCCAGCGCCTCCTCCTGGTCGTGAGTGACGTAGACCGTGGTGATGCCAAGTTCCGCCTGAATCTCCCGCACCTGGACCCGGAGCCGCTCGCGTAGTTTCGCGTCGAGCGCGCTCATCGGCTCGTCGAGGAGGAGCACGTCCGGACCGGGCGCGAGCGCCCGCGCGATGGCGACGCGCTGCTGCTGGCCGCCGGAGAGCGTCTCTGGGTCCCGGTCGGTCATCCCGGCGAGGTCGACCAGGTCCAGCAGGTCGGCGACGCGCTGCGCCGTGCTGACCCGGCCAGGCGGGTCGGCGAAGTTGAGGCCGTAGGCGACGTTCTCGCCGACGGTCATGTGCGGGAACAGGGCGTAGCTCTGGAAGACGACACCGACGTCGCGGTCCTCCGGGGGGACGCCGGCGACGCTCTCGCCGCCGAAGCGCACCGTCCCCGCCGTCGGTGCTTCGAACCCCGCGAGCAGCCGGAGCGTCGTCGTCTTGCCACAGCCAGAGGGCCCGACGAGGGTGAAGAACTCGCCCTCCTCGACGGCCAGCGAGACGTCGTCGACGGCCGTCGTCTCGCCGTACCGCCTGGTGACGCCGTCGAGTTCGACTGCGGGCGCGTCGTCCTCAGAGGGCATCCGTCTCACCCCCCAGCCGGTCGATGACGAGGAAACTCGCGCTGGTGACCACCAGCAGAACGACGCCCATCGCCGTCGCGGGCCCGAGCCGGCGGCCGATGAACCGCTCGATGGCGATGGGCATGGTGAACTGGCTGGTGCCCGAGGCCAGCACGATGGTCGCCGAGAACTCGCCGATGGAGATGGCGACGGCGAAGGCCGCACCGGCGACGACGGCCGGCCAGACCAGTGGGAGCTCGATGTCAGCGAGCACCCGAGCCCGCGAGGCCCCGAGCGCCCGCGCGGACTCGACCAGCGAGCGGTCCAGCCCCTCCAGGCCGGGCGCGACGGTGCGAACGACGAAGGGGTAGCCCGCGACGGCGTGGGCGGCGACGATAGCCAGTGCGCCGCCGACGGCGAGTCGCGTCCCGCCCACTTCGACCCCGAAGACCAGACCACGCAGGAGCCCCAGGCCGACGATGATGCCCGACACCGCCAGGGGGGCCATCGCCACGACGTCGAGGACTTTCCGCCCACGGTAGCGGCGGGTCGTGAGAACGGCGACGACGACGCCCATCGGGAGCGCAACCGCCAGGGCCGCGGCCGCGAACAGCAGCGAGTTCCTGACCGCGTCCCAGGGCTGGACCTGGAACGAGGCCCCCGATGCCTGCCGTTCGAGGAGGAACTCGTAGTGGGCCAGCGTCGCGCCGTTCGGTCCGGTGAGGCTCGCGTACACCATGCTCGCGATGGGCGCGACGAACACCGCCAGCGCGACCACGCTGTACGCCGCCAGTCCCGCACGGGGGAGGAGTTCGCGGAGCGACAGCGACGGCGGGACGATGGGGCGGCGCGGCAGCGGGCGAATCCCGTCCGACGAGATGCTGTGGCGCGCCTCGTAGCGGAGGTAGCCGTACAGCAGCGACAGCGAGATGGCCAGTTCGACCAGCGCCAGCGCGGCCGCCTCGGCGTACTCCAGGTCCCGGACCAGGCGGTAGACGAACACCTCGACGGTGGCGAGTTCGAACCCGCCGAGCGCGAGGACGATTGGGAAGGTCCCGAACGTGAACACGAAGGTCAGGACCGCACCCAGCACCACCGAGGGGTACAGCTGCGGAGCGACCACGTCACGGAAGGCCCGGGTCGGCGACGCCCCCAGGCTGCGGGCCGTCTCGACGGCGCTCGCGTCGACGGACTCCCAGGCGGCCGTCGTCACCCGCGCGACCAGCGGCGCGTTGTAGAACGCGTGGGCGATAATGACTGCTTCGAGGGTGAACAGCAGGTCGACCTGGCCGAGCCCGACCGCGCCGAGCACGGTGTTCAGCGTCCCGTTCCGACCGAACGTCGCGACGAAGCCCACCGCGACCATGATGGAGGGGAGGACGAAGGGAAGGATGGTCAGCGAGCGCAGCGTCCGTCGGCCGGGGAACTCGTAACGGGCCAGCAGGTACGCGGCGGGGAGGCCGAGGGCGACGCTCGCGACCGAGGAGAGCGCCGCCTGGTAGGCCGTGAAGCCGACGACGCCCAGTCGCGGGTCGCCGGAGAGCACGCTGTCGAGGACGGCTGTGGGCGGGGTGCCCGTGAGCAACCGCGCGGGCTCGCCGAAGTAGAACGGGTCCGAGAGGACGGCCCAGAACACCGACAGTGTCACCCGACCGTCGACCACGACGCTCTCGACGAACACCGTCGCCACCGGGTAGTAGAAGATGCCGAGCAACACGAGGACCGTCCCGGTCGCGAGGACCGGCAGGGCACGGCGGTCGAGTGTCCCACGGAGTAGCGCGCGCCAGCGGTGCCGTCGCTCGTCGTGCGCCCGACCGTCCGACGCGCCCGTCTCGGTGCTGCGGGCCACGCGTTCAGTTCTCGGCGAACTGTCGTTCCCAGGCTTCGATCCAGCCACTGACCGACCCCTGGAGTTCGTCGTAGGTAAACGTCACCGGTTCCGGCGGTTCCTTCGCGAGCTCGGCGTAGTCCTCGGGCAGTGCCGCGTCAGTGGTCGCCGGGAAGGCGACGTTCCGCACGGCGATCTCGCCCTGCACCTCGGGGCGCAGCAGGAACGACATGAACTCGCGGGCCAGCTCGGGTTCGTTGGCGTCCGCGAAGACGGCCATCCCCTCGGGGTTGGCGTAGCCCTGGTCGTTGAGGAAGCGGATCTGGTGTTTCTCCAGATTGGCGTCGTTCCGATCGGCGAACACCTGGTCGGTGGAGTAGGAGACGACCATCGGGGCCTCGCCGGCCGACCACGCGCTGTAGGCGTCGCTCCACGACCCGAGCACGCGCACGTCGTTCGCCTGCAGGTCCGCCCAATAATCCAGGTAGCCGTCGGGACCGAACGCCGCGACGGTGTGGAGCAGGAACGCCCGCCCGGTCGCCGAACTCGCGGGGTTCTGCGCGATGAGGTCGCCGGCGACGTCCTCGGCGAGCAGTCCCTCGAACGTCTCGGGGGCTGTCATCGAGGTGCCGTCGTAGACGAGACTCACGTAGCCCGTGTCGAAGGGCACGGCCCGGTTATCGGGGTCGAACGACAGCTGTGACTTGACGCTGTCGGCACCCTCGACGTCGCCGGCCTCGGCGAACAGCCCGTCGTCGAGCTGGTCGTCGATGCGCACCAGGTCGTCGACGTTCAGTCCGACGTAGACGTCCGTCTCGGTGTCGACGCCGGCGTTCTTGCGTTCGATGTAGTGGTTCACCTCGTTCTCGGGCGTCTGCCAGATCAGGCGCGCGTCGAACTCGGACTCGAACTGCTCTTTGAGCCAGGCGCCGGGGCTCGTCGAGGGCGCGTCGATGAACGCGCTGTAGGTCCCGACCACGAGCGTCCGCTCGTCGTCCGGCTCGGATTCTCCCGCGATGCCACTGCAACCGGCGACGGTCGTCGCGACCGTCGCACCCGCCGCCGTCAGGAAGGTCCGGCGTTTCATTACTCGGTGATTTCACTCGGTGGTACATAAACGAACCGTTACGCGGCGCCGCCTCACCAGGGGAGTGTCACGCCGGTCAACACGAGGACGTTGTTGGCGACGACGGCGAGGGTCACGACGGCGAACAGCGCGAGGAATATCGACGCGTTCCGGTCCGAGAGCAGCGTCCACCCGGCCACCAGCCACACCATCGCCGCGAACTTCACGAGGAAGAGCCCGCCCAGCCCGAGGGTCGACAGCGACGCTGCGACGACGGCGTTCCCCTCCCGGAACCCGTTGGCGAGTCCCGTCATCGTCAGCAGGATGTCGGCCACCGTTGCGAGGACGATGACCGTCCAGAGGACGGCGTGCGCTCGCGTCATCCGTCGTTCGAGCCGCGGCGTGAACAGCGGCTCACCGTCCCCACCTGCCCCGTCTGTCATCGGCGTAGCCAGGGGAGCGACGGCAAAGAATCCCGTGGTCGAGGGGAGGCCCAGAGGTTTACACCCCTCCCGTGCGCAGTGAGCACGCACATGGACCTCATCGGCAAGTGCCCGCCGGACGCCGATTCGCTCGAAGCGGCAGCGGCCCGTGGATTCGACCGGGTCGAGCTGTATCTGACCCCCGCCGACCTCGACGACATCGAGGCGACCGCTGTGACCGTCGCACGGTCGGCGGTCGACGCCGCTTCGGTCCATACGCCCCACGCGGTGCCCGAGGACGGCGAGACGTTCCGCCGCGCCGACGACCTGGCCTGCCGGCTCGACGCCTACCTGGTCGTCCACAGCCAGTACGCACTGCACACCCACACCCAGCTGCTCGACAGCTACGGCTTCGAGGCCCCGTACGGCTACGAGAATAACCCCGGCGCGAGCGTCTTCCATCTGGAGCGCCAGTTGTTCGACCGCGACTACGAGCTCGTCCTCGACACAGCACACCTCTACGCGGCCGAAGCTGCCTATCTGGAGTCACTGGAGCATCTGTTGACGACCTACGGCGACCGGATATCGGTCGCTCACCTGACCGACGGGACCCGAACGACAGACGGGCTCACCATCGGCCGAGGGGACATCGACCTCGAGACGACGGTCGACCTGTTAGAGCGGCAGTACGACGGCCTGGTCGTCCTCGAAGTGATGCCCGACGACCAGCGAGCCGGCCGGCAGACGATCCTCGACTGGCTCGAGTGAGCGAACGGGCTCGCACCCAGACACACCTTTTTGAGGCGTCCGGTCCAGTGTCACGTCATCCGATGACAGACGACGTGCTCGACAGGGCGCCGGACGACCGCGTGCAGGTCCTCGACGCGGAGGGACAGGTCACGGCACCCGACCTCGTCCCCGACCTGG
The DNA here is from genome assembly GCF_029338275.1 of Haloarcula ordinaria. Classification (NCBI taxonomy): domain Archaea; kingdom Methanobacteriati; phylum Methanobacteriota; class Halobacteria; order Halobacteriales; family Haloarculaceae; genus Haloarcula; species Haloarcula ordinaria. The sequence goes on from NZ_CP119789.1 coordinate 3,022,749, forward strand.
CCGACGAGACGCTGGTGGGGATGCTCCGGGACATGCGCTTCGCCCGGCGCTTCGACGAGCGGATGATCAGCCTCCAGCGCCAGGGTCGACTCGGTACGTACGCCTCGCTCGCCGGGCAGGAGGGGTCACAGATAGGGTCGACGTACGCGCTGGCCGACGACGACACGCTGTTCTTCCAGTACCGCGAACACGGGGCGCTCGTCGCCCGGGGCCTCCCCTGGGAGTACGTGCTCTACTGGATGGGCCACGAGGCGGGCAACGCCGCGCTCGCGGACATCAACGTCTTCCCGCTGAACATCTCCATCGGCGGGCACATCCCCCACGCAGTCGGGTGGTCCTGGGCGGCAAAACGGAAGGGCGACGACCGGGTCGGCGTCGTCCACTTCGGCGACGGCGCGACCAGCGAGGGCGACTTCCACGAGGCGATGAACTTCGCCGGGGTGTTCGACACGCCGACGCTGTTCGTCTGCAACAACAACCAGTGGGCCATCTCGGTACCCCGCGAGCGTCAGACGGCGAGCGAGACCATCGCCCAGAAGGCCGCCGCCTACGGCTTCGACGGCGTCCAGGTCGACGGAATGGACCCGCTCGCGACCTACGTCGTCACGAAGGCCGCCCGCGAGCGGGCGGTCGACCCGCCGGACGGGACACCGCGTCCAGTACTCCTCGAAGCCGTCCAGTACCGCTTCGGCGCACACACGACTGCCGACGACCCGGACGTCTATCGCGACGAGGACGAGGTCGAACGGTGGCGCGAGCGTGACCCGCTCACCAGGTTCGAAGCGTTCCTTCGGGACCGTGGCCTGCTGGACGACGACCGGCTCGACGCGATGGACGCGGAGATAGCGGACACGCTCTCTGCTATCGTCGACCGCGCCGAGGAGTACGCGCCAGACCCGACCGACCTCTTCGCCGACGTCTACGCCGAGTCGACGCCGAACGTCGACGCCCAGCAGGAGTACTTCGAGGCGCTCCGCGACCGTCACGGGGACGACGCGCTGCTCGACGACTGGTGAGTCGTCGAGGCCGACACCGGATGGATTATGCCCGTCGCGGTGCTCCGGGGAGTCGTGACCGAGTGGCCACCAGTCGACCCGACGGAGACCACCGACATCGCCGAGCACCGCGACGACGTCCTGGCCGCGGTCCGCGACCACGCCGGCCGCCTGGCCTACGAACTCGCGCGGCTGGAAGGCGGTGACTACGGCCAGAAGACCGTCGAGACCGACCGGGGCGAGTGGACGGTGAAGTACGAGGCCGGCGACCTGGAGTACCTCCGGTTCGACCCGAACCGCGGCGCGGAGACGTACGTCGTCTCGACGAAGCAACCAGCGGAGCCGGCGGCGCTTGCCGACGCACTCACGGACTACGACGCCTTCGTGACGGGGTTCAACGAGTACGTCCGCTCGCTTGAGGGGGTCCTCGACGACGTCCCGACGGAGTTCCCCGCGGTCACGTCGACCGACGGCGTCGTCGCCGAGCGCGACCGGGTGCTGGACCGCGTGCGGGAGGTCTGTGACCACATCGCCGGCCAGCTGCACCGCTACGAAGGCGGCGACTACGGGACGTTCACCACCAGGGTCGACGGGACCCGGTGGGAGCTGAAGTGGGACCGCGACGGCGTCTCGTACCTCCGGGCCGGCGGGTCGAACGGCGTGTATCTCATCTCCCAGTACGACCAGCCCGCGGCGGCAGACATCCGGGAGTACGCACCCCGGTTCCACGATTTCGTGGCGGCGTACAACGACCACGTCGAGGACCTGGAAGCCGACCTCGCCACCGTCTCGCTTTGAGCGGGGCCACACGGGCGGCCCGGCGATGGGAGTAAACGATATCTAACTAACATCATTCCCGACGCAACTCCACCATGGATCAGGCCACCGCACCCGACTACGTGTATCTCTGCGTCGACGAAGGCGACGACGTCGACGCGCTGGTACTCGCCTTCCGGAAGGACGGGAAGCTGTACGAACTGGCCGAGTTACCGCCTGGGGCCAAGGGCACCCTCGAGCGCTGCTGAGCGCCTCCGGTCACGTTCAGCCCCAGAGTATACTTGGGCTCGGCTCTTCCCCGCGGTATGGATAGCGCGTTCGAGGGATTCGGCCACGAATCCCACATGCGTCGCGCGTTCGCCCTCGCTCGGACGGCCGTCGAGCGTGGCGACCGCCCCTTCGGGTCTGTGCTCGTCCGTGACGACGAAATCGTGATGGAAGCGTCGAATCGGGTTCTCACCGACGACGACGTGCGGGCCCACCCGGAACTGACGCTGGCGGCACAGGCACTCCGCGAATGCACGCCCGATGAGCGCGCCGAGACCGTGTTGTACACGAGCACGGAACCGTGCCCGATGTGTGCCGGCGGCATCCGTCACGCGGGGCTGGGACGGGTCGTCTACAGCGTCGGCGGCGACGAGATCGGCGCGTTCACGGACCAGGGCGCGCCGGTGCGCTCCGGCGACATCCTCGAGGGGACCACGGAGGTCGTCGGCCCGGTGCTGAACGAGGAGGGCCGGGCAATCCACGAGGCGTTCGACTGGTAGCCGGTCAGCGGTTCCACTCGTAGAACCACCACGCTCCGCCAAGCGCCATCAGTCCGAGTCCGAGCGCGGACGTCGCCGGTTCCGGAATCACGAACAGCACGAGCCCGACCAGGAACATCGTGACCGGTTCGACCTCGTCGAGATACTTCACGAAATCCATGCGAACAGCTTGGTCGCCCGACACTATAAACACGGCTGGCGGTCAGACTGTTCGCCGCTCGGGTCCCGCCGCTACGCTCGGTGGAGTGGTCTGAAAGAAGTTGTCGAGAGATAGGTGTCGCCGCGAGGCGACAGTGAAATCCCGGAGTTACTGTCGAACGACGTTCTTCGCGCGCGGGCCCTTCGGGGCCTGCTCGATGTCGAATTCGATGTCGGTGCCTTCTGCTAGGTCCTCGCCGCCAACGTCTTCCATGTGGAAGAACACGTCGTCGTCAGAGTCCTCAGTCGCGATGAAACCGTAGCCGCCTGTGTCGTTGAAGAAATCAACCTTACCGTTTGCCATTACATATAGTACGAGTCCGGTCGTACGGATAAGGGTTCCGACATTGTTTCGAGAACCGGGTTTTTCTCAGACGAACGTCTGTGAAACAGGACTCTATCTGAATATTTGTTTTTCTTCGGCCGCGATACGCCGGTTCGCTGTCCGATTCGTCACATCCGTGCGGTACTTCTGTGGTCCTTCGGATTCCGGTCGGACGCGAAAGCGGTGGTGAGAACGCCGATGCCGCATCCGTGCGTACGTCTCTCATGGACGGGACGGACACCCTCGAGGAGGCCTCGTTCCTCGTGCGCTCGCCGCACCGCATCCAGATCCTCGAGGCGCTCCGAGAGGCGCCACAGACCCGTGGTGACCTCGTGGACCGAACGGGCGTCTCACGGATCACGCTTGGACGGTCGCTGGGCACCATGGCGGACCGGAAGTGGCTCGCCCGAACCGACGGCCGGTACCACATCCGGCCGCTCGGCGAACAGCCCCGACGCGGTCGAGGCGTATTGTACCGAGGATTTCGTCAGCCACGAACCCGGACAGACCATCGAGGGCTGTGCGGCGTATCGGGAGTTCGAAGCCGAGCTCCGGCGTGCGATGCCCGACCTCGAAGGCTCGATCGACTCCGTCGTCGCCGAGGACGGCAAGGTCGCCGCGTGCTGGCACGAGTACGACCGGCTGGGCATGATGCAGCAGCTCGGGGTCGTCCCCGAGAACCCGACGGCCTGAGATACCCGTTTTCCGCGCTCCGACCCGGACAGTTCAGGGCATAAACATCACGGTTCATCACAGCGCTTATGCTCCGGTCAGCTGTACGTTCGGACGGGAGGAGGTATGGTTTCACAAAGTCAATATCCGACGGTCAACGAGGCGCTGGTCAGGAACGTGTTCGACGCAGTCTGGGGTCCTGACGGCGGCCCGGATGCTATCGACGACTACTTTACGATCGATTTCGTCGACCACGAGCCGGGACGGACCATCGAGGGTCGGCCGGCCTACAAGGACTACGTCCGTGACCTCCTCTCGGGCATGCCCGACTTCGCGGGGTCGACCGAACTCGTCATCTGTGACGGCGACTACGTCTCGGTCCGGTACACCGTCACCGGCACCCACGTCGGTACCTTCTGGGGCATCGAGCCCACCCGCGAGCAGGTCGAGGTCGACGGAACCGTCGTCTACCACGTCGTCGACGGGCGAATCGACGAGCGGTGGAACGCCTACGACCGGCTCGAGCTGCTCGAACAGCTCGGCGTCGGGCCGGGGCAACTCGACTACTGAGGGGACTCAGACAGCGACCGCATCGGGTCGCCGTGATGCAGCATGTCGCGGAGCATCCGCTCGAACGCCGCCCCGTCGATGGATTCGACCACACGCGTTCGCGGCTCGCCGTCGGTGACGCCGTGCTCGTCCACGAGGCTGTACCCCCGGGTCAGTCCCTCGCGCTCGTCGACGTCGACGAAGTAGGTCCCGGATTCCGTGACGATGTCGGGGTCGAGCAGACACGCCACGGCGAGCGCATCCGGGACGGTGACGCTGTCGACGCCGCGGCGCTCCTTCGAGAACTCACGTGCGTGGTCGGTGACCGTCGCGAAGAAGTCGGCGTAGGGCGTCTCGGCATCGGCGAGTTCGTCGACCGTCTCGCCGGCGAGCGCCCCGTCGCGGACCGTCACGCCCCAGTCGACCAGCGTCACGTCCAGTTCATCGAGTGCGACCTTCGCGGCGTCGGGGTCGACCCAGAAGTTGAACTCCGCGGCCGGCGTCTCGTTGCCGAGCGTGTTCACCGCGCCGCCCATCACCCAGACCTCGTCCAGGAGGTCGTTCAGGTCGGGTTCACGGCGGAGTGCCAGTGCGACGTTCGTCAACGGGCCGAGACAGGCGAGGCTCACCTCACCGGGCGACTCGCGGGCGACATCGACGATAGCGTCGACGGCGTGGCCGTCGGCCGACGGGATACCGGTGTCCGGGAAGAGGTCGCCGCCCAGCCCACCCGCGCCGTGGACGTGGTCGACGTGGTCGAACTCCTTGAGTAGCGGCCGGCGGGCGCCTTCGTACACCGGGACGCCCTCGGAGCCGGCGAGCTCGAGCGCGTACTTCGCGTTCTCGACCTGGTACTCGAACTCGACGTTGCCGGCGACGACGGTCAGTGCCTCGACGTCGACGGGTTGGGCGAGTGCGGCCAGCAGGATGGCCTGTGCGTCGTCGGCGGCGGTGTCCGTGTCGATGATGAGTCGCTGTGCCACACCGTCGATTCGGCCGGGCGGCAGTTAACAGTCCCCCCGTGACCCCGCCTGCCCGCGGGCCCGTCCGGTCAGTGGCCGGGGAGGACGGCGGGACCCGCGACGAGGCCCGGGTAGTCCTCGAGGACGGCGCCGGCGGTGTGCTCGCCGCTGATGAGACACATCGGCATCCCGATGCCCGGGGTGGTGTACGCGCCGGTGTAGTAGAGGCCGTCCAGGCCCGCGCGGTGGCCCGGCCGGAGCGGGCCAGTCTGGAAGAGGGTGTGGGCCAGCCCGAGGGCGGTCCCGTCGGGGTCGCTGTAGCGCTCCGCGAACTCGCTGACGCAGGCCGACTCCTCGACGACGATGCGGTCGCGCAGGTCGACGCCGGCGTGGGCCGCGAGGTCGTCGAGGACCTTCTCGCGGAAGCGCGCCCGCACGTCCGGACCGTCGTCAAGGCCGGGCGCGATGGGAACGAGGACGACGACGGCGTGATGGCCGTCGGGCGCGACGGTGTCGTCGGTCTTCGACGTGACCGAGAGGTAGTACGCCGGGTCGTCGGGCCAGCGCGTCGTCTCGAAGATAGACTCGAAGTGTGCGTCCCAGTCCGTCGGGAGCACCAGCGTGTGGTGCGCAAGGGAGTCTAAGTCCCCCTCGACGCCGAGGTAGAGCATGAACGCGGAGGGTGCGTAGGTCTGCCCGTCCCAGTATCCGGGGTCGTGGTCGCGGGCCGCCGGGTCAAGCAGCTCACGTTCGGTGTAGGCGGGGTTGGCGTTGCTGACCACGAGGTCGGTCGCCCGCTCGCCGGCGTCGGTCGAGAGCGTGAACTCGCCGGCCGAGCCGTCGATGTGTTCGACCGTGACGTCGGTCTCGATGGTCACGCCCTGCTCCCGGCAGAGCGTCGCGAGTGCGTCGGCGACACCGGCGATACCCCCCGTCGGGTAGAAGACGTTCAGGTCCAGGTCGACGTGGCTCATGATGCTGTACAGCGCCGGGGTGTTGTGCGGCGACCCGCCCAGGAACACCAGCGTGTACTCCAGCAGCTGACGGAGCTTCGGGTGGTCGACGTATCGTGAGACGTAGTCGTCCATGTTCCCGAACAGGCGCAGGCGGGGCGCAAGCGGCAGGAGGTCGGTGTCGACGTAGTCGACCAGTCGCTCGCGGCCCTCGTAGACCACGCGGTCCATCGCCAGCTGGTAGTTGCGCTCGGCGGCCGCGAGGTACCGGTCGAGCGCCGCCTCGGCGCCGTCTTCGTAGGACTCGAACACCTCGCCGACCTGTCGCCGGTCCGGCCGGATGGTCACCGAGTCGCCGTCCTTCCAGTGGACCCGGTACTGCGGGTCCAGTCGCTCCAGCTCGTAGTAGTCGCCGGGGTCGTGGTCGAAGTGCGAGAAGAAGCGCTCGAAGACGTCCGGCATCAGATACCAGGACGGACCCGTGTCGAAGCGAAAGTCGTCGCGTTCGAGGACGCCCGCGTGGCCGCCCACCCGGTCGTGCTGTTCGAGCAGGGTCACGTCGGCGCCGGCCCGTGCGAGGTACACGGCCGCCGAGAGGCCGCCGAAGCCACCCCCGACGACGGTCACCGTCCGGTCCGCGGAGAGCCCGTTCGCCATACGCGTGCTGTCAGGACCGGGGTCATGAGAGGGTAACCCGCGTTTTCAGTGTCCGGGATTCGGAGGGGCGTTTATGAGGCGTGTGTCCATAGCCCACGGCTGATGAGCGCGCTCACTCAGGGGTTCCTCGACCGATGGCACCGACGCGCGGACGCACATCCGTCGCTGATACTCTCGCGGGCGGCCCTCGTAGCCCTCGCGGCCGGGTTCCTCGTGGCCCGGGCCGCCGGCATCACAGTCCCCCTGCGCGCCCAGATGGTCGTCTACCTGGTCGGGATGGTGGCGCTGAACCTCCCCCACGGGGGGTACGAGCACTTCGAGAACCTCCGCCGGCGCCGGCCGACCTTCCGCTGGCGGTACGTCGGTCTGTATCTGGGCGCCATCGCGGCGTTCGTAGGGCTGTTGCTGGTCGCGCCCGTCGCCGGCCTGGCGCTGGCGCTGGTCGTCGCGATGGCCAAGGGTGGCCTCGGCGACCTGAAGGTCCTGGAAGCCACGAGCGGGACCGACCACCTCCGCACCCGGCCCCAGCGGTACCTCGCGGCGACGGTCCGGGGCGGGGCAGTCATGCTCGTCCCCATCGTCTTCTGGCCAGGGACGTTCCACACGTTCAGCGCGCTGATGGTGGGGCTGGTCGAGCCGGGGGCGCTGGCGCCGTACACCCAGTACTTCGAGACCACGCGCCTGCTCGCTGGCGTCGGCTACGGCGGGGCGCTGGTGGTCCACGTTGCGCTTGGGTACGTCCGCGGCGGCGGCCGCTCCTGGCTCGTCGACGCCGGGGAGTCGACGCTCCTGGCCGGATTCTTCGCCGCCGTGCCCGTCCTCGTGGCGGTGGGCCTGTACTTCCCGTGCTGGTACTCCGCGCGGCAGGTCGCCCGGACGCAGGCCGTCGACGCCGACCCCGTCGGCGACGGCGACTGGGACCTGCTCGGCGGGGCCGACGCCTCGACCGTGGCCCTGCGGGCCTGGGGGGTGCTCATCGCCGGTGCGCTGGCGACGTTCGGCGTGCTGGCGGCCGTCTACTGGGCCGTCCCGAACCCGCTTGCGGGCGTCGGTCTGCTGCCCGGTGCGGTGGCGTTCTGGAGCATATTCATCAGCATCGTCGCGCTCCCGCACGTCGTCGTCGGGTCCGTGCTGGACGAAGAGCGCGGTATCTGGTACGTGCCCTGAGGCGTACAATCGCCGACTGGGGGCGCTCTGCTATCCCGCTCGACCGGTCGTCAGTCGACGCTGGCGCGCGTTCGCTGGACGTCGCGAACGAAGTCGAGGAAGTTCCCGAACAGCCGCTTGGCCTCGCAGGCGGCCTCGTAGGTCTCGGCGTCGATGCCGTCGAGCACCCGCTCGATACGCTCGTCGGGGAGGTCCTTGTTCTCGGTGACCGACCGGGCGGTCGCCGTGTCGTACTCGGGGTGGAACTGGACGGCGAAGGCACGGCCGGCCCGGAACCCGTGGATCCCGTAGTCGTTGCGGGCGAAGACGGTCGCGCCGGGCGGTGCTTCGACGACGCGGTCGGAGTGGGTGGTAAAGACCGTGAACTCGCGGTCGACGCCAGCGAGCAGCCGGTTGTCGCCGTCCTGTCGGACGGTCCGGTAGCCGATCTCGTACTCGTCCATTGACTCGACGCGCCCACCCATGACGTCCGCGAGCAGCTGGTGGCCGTAGCAGACGCCGAGCGCCGGCAGGCCAGCCTCGACGGCATCGCCGACCCAGGTCTTCAGGCGGCCGATCCACTCCCGGTCCCAGTAGACCGACGCGGCGGACCCGGTTACGACGAACGCGTCCCAGCGGAGGTCCTCGGGCAGGTCGCCCGACGGCGCGTGGAACTCGACGAGGTCGGCGTCGAGTTCCCGCTGGAAGTTCTCGCGGGTGTCGACCCGCTCGTGGGCGGCGTTCAGCAACGCGATGCGAAGCGGTCTCATGAGCAGACGGTCCGGGTTGCGGACGGAAGACGGTTTACCACGCTAGCGGGGCCCGGCGAGCGAAGGGGGGACTGCCCGACACCGTCAGTCGGCATTGATGGAACGACGGTTGCGGACCGCCTGTTCGAGCACCTCGGCGTACTCCAGGCGCCGGTCCCGGGCCGCCTCGGCCGTGATAGTCTCGCCGCTGTCGACGTGGGCGGTGAGCGGGTCGTACGCCGCGACGTCGAACCCCATCCGTTCGAGGTAGCCACGGACGCCGTCGTCGAGGCCCTCCCGGATGGCGGCGTCGCCGTACTCGAGGACGGCGTCGAACGACGGGAGGACCATCCCCTCGTCGGTCCGGTGGCCGGTCTCGCCCTCGATGCGCACCGTGCCGTCACGGACGCTGGCGGTCACCTCGGCCAGCCGGTCGGCCAGCCGGACAACCTGGTCCGGCAGCGCCGCGTCCGCGGAGCGCCACTCGACGGTATCGAACCGCTCGCGGAACTGCACCGGCGTCCAGACGGCGCTCTCCGGGCCGAAGTTCGCCTCCAGGGTCGCCCGGTCGACGCCCGCGTCCAGCGTCGCCGTGACGAACTCCTCGTAGCGACGCTCCAGGCGGCGCGTCCACTCCCGCTCGTCGTCGATGTACGACCAGAGCCGTCCCTGGTGGGGCATGCTGTCGTACGCTTCCCGGCGGTACAGCATCGAGCGTGCGCCCGCTGCCAGCCGTTCCCCCCGGTAGTACGGCGAGGAGTTGAGCAGCGCCAGGGCCGGGTCGAGCGCGACGAAGGCGTTCAGCTGGTCGACCTCGTGGCCGGGCTGCTGTTCGACGTGGATATGTGTCCCGGCGCAGTGACGGACGTGCCTGAACTCGTCGCCGATCACCTCGTTCTGGATGCGCGTTCGGTCGCTGGGTATCTCGTCGACGTCCGCACCGGCCAGCGGCGTCGCCAGCGGGACGAGCCGCTTGCCCGACGCCTCGGCCATGTCGAGCACCGCTTCGAGCCGGTCGAACAGCTCCTCGCGCAGTTGAGCCGTCGTCTCGCAGGGCGTCGTCTTTATCTCGAGCAGCGGGCGGACGAACTCCCGTTCGGCGCCGGCCGACGCCGATGCCAGTTCACCCGGCTCGACCAGTTCGCCCCGCTCGTCGACCACCCAGTACTCGACCTCGATGCTCCGCCGAATGGGTTGCGTGGTGTCGGACACGGTAAAGGACCCGTCAGGTCGGCCGAGCCGCCCGGCGCTGGCTGCCGTCGCGACACCCGCTCGAATCGTGCATGATAACAGTTGTCACAGTCACGTGTGTTCGGGATAGCCGCCGCAATAAAAATCTTCTGCGTATAACCCCCAATATACCTTATATCCTCACACAACTTTTCCCAATAAGGGATTACAAATGGAGTGTTTTGGCTATTTTCGAAACATATGTTTTTATACAGTCTCACCCCTCCGGTCAGACACAGCTGAGCGGCTTCCAGTCGAGTAGCCACTTTCGTCTGTCCTCTCTCAGCGGGTAGCAGACGCGATTCTCCGACATTCGTTCACTTCTCCTCGCAAATGTATGGAGAGAAAGCTGGCCTCGGCACTCACAACCGACAATCTACCCATAGAGACTGTGATTAGCGCGGCTATAGAGCCCGCTCGTGCCGTTACTGTTCGTCCAGCATCTGGATACCGCACTCGACGACCGCCTCGGTCACGAAAAGACTCGTCTCACGCTGGAGTGTTCGCATACGCGATGTCGCCTCGTCCCTGTTGAGCAATCCGCGACCGTGACCCAGCGCGATGACGCCGATGGAACCGTGTACTTCGACGCCCACATCGGACGCTGCCTGCCGGGCAGCGAGGTCGTCCGTTAGGAGAACGACGCCCCGTTCGATAGCGACCGCAATCGCGGCGCGTTCTCCGGCGTCCAGTTTCTCAGCTCCGGCTCGACTGTCATCGGCTTCGACGAGTTCGTACGAGAGGTCGGCCAACCCGTCCGGAACACCACCGGCGTCGATCTCCTTGTAAACCGTCTCTGGAACCAGAAGTGTGTCGAACGCCTCGAGCAGTTCGAGCGAATCGATTTCGGCGAGGTGAATGAGCGGTCCCGCGTCCGAGACAGCCACAAGCGTCACGCGTTCAGGCCCCAGTCGACGTCTTCCTCGACGACCTCGCGCTCTCGGTCCACTCGCTCGACTTTCGTCCGACCGACGCGCTCTATCGCTTCCTCGCGGTCAAGTTCCCCGTCAAGGTACTGTGCGAGTACGAGGTCCTCCCACAGGTCTTCGAGACCGCGTTCGAGGGCTTGCTCGAACACCTCGGACTCCGGAAGCCCACGAGCTTCGGCGATTTCTCGAACCCGGTCGGAGATTTCGGCGGCCATGGCGTATCATTGCTCGGCAGCGTTCTTAAATCCGTGTCTGCCTGCTTGGCGTAGATCTGACCGGGGCAGCTGTCTACTGTGGCCACGACTATAGTAGCCATTGAAAGTCAGTGCACATCCGACCGCACGACAGCAGTGCGGTCGGTGTGTAAACCGTCTCAATTGTTACTATAGATGCCCTTAGAGACGCCGTCTCCCCTCAAAAGTGGCGGCCTCGGCACTCATAGGGCTCGTCACCGTCCGGGAGTCACCCGGACTCGGCCCCGAAGCGTCGTCATCGGCCAGACCAGGGTAGACGCCCCTCCGGCAAGACGGTTATCACTCGCGCACAGGGGAACAAACGATAAACGGCCGGGGACCCTCCGGACGACTATGAAGCGACGACGGTTCCTGGGACTCGCGGGCGCGAGTGCCGTCGCCGGACTCGCGGGCTGTGGCGGCAACGAGTCGACGGGCGAGTCCATCGAGGACCACCCGGCAGCGACGGACCTCGAGGCCCAGCCGCGGCAGGGCGACCTGGGCGGCCACGTCGTCCTCACGTTCGAGGACCCGTCCTGTGAGCGCTGTGCAGCGTTCCACGAGAACACGGTGCCCGAGATGCGGTCGGCCCTCGTCGACCCGGGGCTGGGCGCGTACGTCGTCCGGACCTACCCGGTCATCTTCCCGTGGGGCGAGCCGGCCACCTACGCGCTGGAGGCGACGTTCGACCGCGACGAGGACGCGTTCTGGTCGCTGCTGGAGCACTACTTCGCGAGGCGCGGGCAGTTCAATCAGGACAACGTGTTGCGTCTGACCGCCGAGTACCTGGACAGCGAAACGGGCCTCGACGGAGGCCAGATTGCCGCTGACGCCGAGAACCGGACCTACGAGGAGCAGGTTCAGGCCGACATCCAGGCCGCCGAGGACGCCGGCCTCGGGCAGACGACGCCCGTCGTGTTGCTCTTCCGGGATGGCAACTTCGTGACGAAGGTCAACGGGAGCGTCAGCTACGACGTCATCGCGGAGGCACTCGGGGAGGCGGAGTGATGGGCGCCGTTCGGCGGTCGGTCCGGCTGCCGACCCGGCGTGCCGACTGGCGGCTGATGGCCCGGACGGCGCGGCTCGTCCTGACGCTGCCGACGTACGCCGTCGTGGCGGCCCTCGCGGCCGTCGTCGCGCTGACCGTGTTCGTCGTCTCGCTGAACGTCACGCTCGTCCTGGACCTCGTCGTCGGAGGGTCGCTGCCCCTCGCCAGCCGCCTGGTCGTGCTGACCGAGCTGTACCCGTTCGTCGGGACCTCGTTCCACTGGTCGCAGGGCGTCCTGCTGCTGGTCGTCGCCCTCCTCTCGGGCGTCGACGTCGCACTGGCGGTGTACCACTTCCGGGAGCACGGGCTGAACCTCCGGCAGGGCGGTGCCGGGGCGGCCGGACTGGTCCTCGGGACGCTCGGCGCCGGCTGTGCGGCCTGTGGCTCGGCGGTCCTGCTGGGGCTACTGTCGCTGCTGGGCGTCACGACCTCGCTGCTCTTCCTCCCGCTGGACGGCCTCGAGTTCGCCCTCCTGGCGCTGGTCGTCCTGACGCTGTCGGTCTACTGGCTCGCCGAGGGGATGCGCGGCGGCGAGATCAACGGCTGTCCGGTGGATATCTGACGGCCGGCAGTCGAACAGATAGACGCTTATGTCCGGCGTGGGGTGTGGCTACTAATGGGCGACGACCAGTCCGTCACGCCGCTGACCTACGCCCTGCTGCTCGCCGGAACGGTGAGCTACACCTGCCTGATGTTCTCCTGGTTCTCGCTGCCGGCGTACCTCTCCTTGCTCATCGAGGAGTTCGGGTTGACCGGGTCGCAGGCGGGGTTGCTCGCCGGGGCCGTGCCGCTGACGTACATCCCCATCGCGCTGTTCTCGGGCGTCGTCGTCGACCGCTTCGGCCCGTTCAACAGCCTGGCGGTCAGCGTCGGCCTCGTCGGCGTCGCACAGGTCGGCCGGAGCGCCGCGACGGGCTATCCGTCACTGCTCGCGTTCACGTTCGTCCTCGGCATCGGCGGGACCGGCATCACCTTCGGGCTCCCCAAGCTCGTCTCGAACCTGTTCCCGAGTGGGCGGACCGGATTCCCCTCGTCGGTGTACCTGCTGGGAGCGTCCGCCGGCACCGCCGGCGCGTTCGCCGTCGGGCGCCCCATCCTCGGCCCGGTACTCGGCGGCTGGCGACCGCTGTTCTACTACACGGGCCTGTTCGCACTGGGCTACGCAGTCGTGCTGGGCGTTGGGGCGCTGCTCCGACCCGCCGCGGGTCGGGCCGCGAGCGCGTCCGAGTTCAGTCTCGACTCGATGCGCCGGGACCTGTCGGCCATCGTCCGGCACCGGGACCTGTTGCTCGTCGTCGCCATCGGGACGATGTACCTGCTCGTCCTCCACGGGATGCAGGGCTGGTTGCCGACCGTCCTGGAGAGTCGTGGCGCCGCACCCGGGCGTGCGGGTCGCGCGACCGGCCTCCTGGTCGCGGCGAACGCCGCGGGCGTCCTGCTCGTCCCCGCGGTCACGGACCGCGTGGGGCATCTCCGCGTGGCTATCGGCGTCTGTGGCGTCGCCATCGCCACCGGCGTCGCCACGGTGGCCCTCACCGGTATCGGTGCCGTGCTGACCGCAGGCGTCGTCGCGACCGGCCTCGGTGTCGGTGGGCTCGCCCCGCTCGTGCGCGTCATCCCGCCGGAGCTCGACGGCATCGGGAGCGCTCGTACGGGGACCGCCGTCGCGCTCGTCTTCGCCGTCGGCGAGGTCGGCGGGTTCCTGGGCCCGCTGCTCATCGGCACGTTTCGCGACCTGACGGCGTCGTTCGTCCCGGGCCTGGCGCTCCTCGCCGTCGGCGGCCTCGTCGTCATCCTCGCCGGCCGGGCGCTCCCGTCGGTCGACGACTGAGCGACCCGCCGGCCGTCAGTTCGTCGTCGTGATCTCGATGACGTCGCAGTGGTCCAGTTCCGTATCGGCACCCACCTGTCGACCCGACCGGACGTTGTGCGCGTGCAGGAACCCGTCGCCGATGTCGGAGTGCAGGAAGTACGCGAAGTCCTCGGCGGTCGACCCGTCGGGAAGGACGAAACAGTCCTGCAGGAAGGTGCCGTCGTCCTGTGGTTTGCGGGCGCCGGGGAAGACGGCGATAGCCTCGAGTTCCTCGAACAGCGCCGTCTCGAGGGCCTGCTGGACGCCGGTGCCGCCGAACTCGCCGACGAACTCGCGAATCTGCTCCAGTCCCTCGGCCTTCTCCTCTGGGAGGTCGGCCGTCACCGCGAAGTCGTCGTCGCCGGGGCGGTAGTCGAGCACCCCCTGCTCGTCGCCGTTCTTCAGCGCCTTCTCGGCGTGGGCCGAGACCGGGACGAACGTCAGGTGCTCGTACTCGGGGTCCTCGGTTATCTCGGCCCAGTTCGTCTGCGCGGCCGGGGTGTCCATCTTGTTGGCCGCGACGAGCATCGGCTTGGTCCGGATACGGATCTCGCGGGCCAGCGCCTCGCGGTCGGCCTCGTCCCACGTGTCGGGGTCGAGTTCGAGGTCCAGCGCGAGGACGACCTGCTTTATCTCGTCCTCGGTGATCTTGAACGCGGACATCTGTTCCGCGAGGTCGTCCTCGATGGCTTTCTCCTCGCCGTGGTAGCCCGAGTGGTAGCGCTCGATACCCTTCTCTAAGATGTCGAGGTACCACATGTCCAGTTCTTCTTCGAGGAAGTCGATGTCGTCGCGGGGGTCGTGGCCTTCAGTTGGCTCGCCTTCCAGGTTCGTCTCCCCTGTGAAGTCGACGACGTGGACGAGCACGTCGGCCTCGTTGAGGTCGGTCAGGAACTGGTTACCCAGGCCTTTGCCTTCGTGGGCCCCGGGGACCAGGCCTGCGACGTCGACGAGTTTCGTCGGGACGAAGCGGACGCCCTCGGCGCAGTAGCCGTGGTTTGGGGTACAGGCGTGTTCGAACTCCGGGGCGGCACAGTCGACGCGGACGTACGCCTCGCCCATCGAGGGGTCGATGGTCGTGAAGGGGTAGGCCCCCTCCGGCACGTCGTTCATCGTCGCGGCGTTGAAGAAGGTGGACTTGCCGACGGAGGGCTTGCCGACGAGTCCGATCTTGTAGCTCATTGCGCGTCTAGAGCGGAATCGGCGGCTAAAACGTTGTCAAACGGAGCGAGAGCGGGTAT
Organism: Haloarcula ordinaria; assembly: GCF_029338275.1. Classification (NCBI taxonomy): domain Archaea; kingdom Methanobacteriati; phylum Methanobacteriota; class Halobacteria; order Halobacteriales; family Haloarculaceae; genus Haloarcula; species Haloarcula ordinaria. The sequence continues at coordinate 3,038,032 of NZ_CP119789.1, forward strand.
GCGTAGCAAACACACGGACCGGAGTGGGCCGTTGCAGTCTGCCGGTCGATCTACTCCCCGACCCGTTCGCGGGCGGCGGCGACGACCAGCGGGAGGGTGATGGTCGCGTCGGCGTACACCGAGACGTTCCGGGCGTCTTTCTCCAGTTTCCCCCACGAGCGGGCCTCCTCCAGCGTCGCGCCAGAGAGCCCGCCGGTGTTCGAGGGGTCCATCGTCAGCTGGACGGCGTAGTCGTAGGCGTCCGGCGACACCAGCATCGTCTGGAGGACGTAGTTCTTCGGGACGCCGCCGCCGACGAGCATCGCGCCCGCGCTGTCGGCCTCGTAAGCGATGTCGGTGATGTCAGTCATGTCGGCCAGCGCGTCGACGGTGAACTCGCTGGTCTGGGAGTACATCCAGGCCTGGAGTCCCAGCACCGAGTCCTGGAACGCCGGGCAGTAGACCGGGACGTCGTGTTCGTAGGCCGCTGCCAGCACGCCGGCGTCCTCGGCGACGTCCTCGCGGTCGTTGACCTCGCTGTTGGCTCGCCCCATCGCCTCGGTCATCCGCTGGATGGAGACCGTTCCCTCCGATTCGAGGGCCGAGAACACCTCGTCGCGGAGGTGGTTCTCGAACAGCGCGAAGTGCTCCTGTGGCAGGTAGACGTTGTAGATGCGGTCGACGCCCTCGTCGCGCAGCGTCTCGTCGTGTTCGCGCTCGGTCCGGCCTTCTGGAGTGACCTCGCCGTGGTGGTGCTTCCCACCGATGGCCTCGATGGTGTCGTGGGTCAGGTTCGCGCCCGTCGTCACCAAGACGTCGATGTGGCCGTCGCGGATGAGCTCGCTGACGATGGCGCGCATCCCCGTCGGCACCATCGCGCCAGCCAGACCGAAGAACGTCGTCACGTCGTCAGAAAGTATCTCGCTGTAGACGTCGACGGCCTCGTGGAGGTCGTTCGCGCCGATACCGGCCTCGCCGTAGCTCTCGGCCAGTTCGCCGACGGTCATCCCGGCGCGGGCCTCGGCGTGCCCGATGGGGTCGTGACTGAACGTCTCGCGGTCCTCGTGATCGCTCATTGTCCGTCCGTGGTCGGCCCGTGTGCTTGAACGCCGTGGTTTCGGTTACTGGACTGGGCGGAGCGCTGTGACAGCGGTCCGAAGCCGGTCCCTCGCGGCGAAAGACCATTCATGCCCGCTCCCTTGGACCCGACAATGAGCGCGCCGAACGTCTCGTCGACGTTCCCCGACGCGATCGGCGACCGCCTCGCGGGGAGCGTCACGACCGTCGGCGACCGCGACCCGCTGTGGGTCCGGACGCCGTTCACAAAGGACACTCTTGGGGCCGTTCCGGCCTGCCAGCCGGCCGACGTCGATGAGGCCGTCGCGAACGCGAGGGACGTACAGGCGTCGTGGGCCGACCGCCCCATCGAGGACCGCGCCGCGGTTCTCCAGCGGTTCGCCGACAGCGTCCTGGCGAACCGCTCGGAGCTCCTCGACATCGTCCAGCTGGAGGCCGGCAAGTCCAGATTCGACGCCCACGTCGAGGTCCTCGACGTCGTCCTCACGGCCGACTACTACGCGCGAACGGGGCCGACCCACCTCGCGCCGACCCGGAAGAGCGCGGGCGTCCCGCTGCTCACCAAGGCGGTCGAACACTACGACCCCGTCGGCGTGGTCGGGCTCATCGAGCCCTGGAACTACCCGCTGACGCTCGCCATCTCCGACATGCTCCCCGCGCTCCTGGCGGGCAACGCGGCGGTGCTCAAACCGGCCGAGGCGACGCCGTTCTGTGCGCTCCGGGCCGTCGAACTGCTCGAGGAGGCCGGCGTCCCCGAGGGCCTGGTCCAGGTCGTCACCGGCTACGGCGACACCGTCGGCGAGCGCCTGGTCGCCTCGGTCGACTTCCTCACGTTCACTGGGAGCACGGCGACGGGGCGGGCGGTCGCCGCGACGGCCGGCGAGCACCTCGTGGACACCTCGCTCGAACTCGGCGGGAAGAACCCGGCGCTCGTCTTCGCGGACGCCGACCTCGGCGACGCGGTGCGGGGCCTGGTCCACGGGAGTTTCGCCAACGCCGGGCAGCTCTGTATCGCCTTCGAGCGGATCTTCGTGGAGCGGTCTGTTTACGACGAGTTCCTGACGCGGTTCGTCGACGCGACCGAGTCGCTCGCCCTCGGGGCGGACCTCTCGTTCGACTACGACGTGGGGTCGCTCATCGCCGAGCACCAGCTGGAGACGGTCGAAACCCATGTCGCGGACGCCCGCGAGCGCGGCGCCACCGTCCACACCGGCGGCCGACGCCGTGCGGACGTGGGACCGCTGTGCTACGAGCCGACGGTGCTCACCGACGTCCCCGACGACGCCAGCGTCGCTCGCGAGGAGACGTTCGGGCCGGTCGTCACTATCGCCCCCTTCGACGACCCCGACGCGGCCGTCGAGCGGGCCAACGCCACCGACTACGGCCTCCACGCCAGCGTCTGGACCGACGACAGAGCGCGCGGTGAGGCGGTGGCGCGGCGCATCGAGGCCGGGTCGGTCTCGGTCAACGACGCCTACCTCTCGATGTGGGCGTCGACGGACGCGCCGATGGGCGGCGTGGGCGACTCCGGCATCGGCCGGCGGCACGCGCGCCACGGCATCGAGAAGTACACGCACGCCCAGACGGTGACGACGCAACGGGTCCATCCGCTCGTGCCGGTCGACGCCCTCCCGAACGACGTCGCCGCGGCCGCTGCCACCTGGGGCGTCCGTGCGCTCCGGCGACTCCGACGGCTCGACCCGTTCGAACGCGGCTGACGCCTCAGGAGAGGTCCAGCGCCGCGCCACAGCAGTCAGACCGGTAGCGTTCGCGCTGCGCGACGAGTTTGCAGTCCCGGTAGCGCCGCGCGACCAGGTCGCCACACGACTCGCAGGTGAGGACGTACTTCGGGTCCGAGAAGGCCGGACAGTGGACCTCGGTCTCCAAGTCGGCCGCCCGCTCGCGGAACGCCGCCCCGTGGTCCGTCGTCCCGTCGCGCTGGTACTGCTCGACGTGGACGAGCTCGTGGCGCAGCGTGGCCGCCCACTCGTCGCGGTCGAAGGACTCGAAAGCGGCCCACGTCAGGGACACCGTGCACGGAAGTGGGCGGCCCTCGGCCCCCTCGACCGACGCCCAGTCGTAGGGCTCGCCGACCGTCGCGTCGGGGAGTTTGGGGCGCTTGACCGCGGCCGCACGGCGCTTCGCCCGGGTCGAGACCGCCCAGTCGACGAGGTCGAACCGGACGTCGACGCCCCACCCGCGGCGGACGTCGCGGCAGTAGGCCCGCGACCACGCGACGAGGTCCTCGTGGCTCTCGACGGCGGCGTAGGCCGGCGACTCGCTCACGGGCGACTCCTCGCTCGCGCGGACTAAAGCCCTGTCGGGCAGTCGACGAACGTCGTCTCGAGACCCCAATCTTCGAGGAGCCGCTGCAGCGAGCGCACACCGAGCGTCTCCGTCGCGTAGTGGCCAGCGAGCGCCACGTTGATACCCGCCTCGCGGGCCTCATGGTACACCTGCTGTTTCCCCTCACCGGTCACGAGGAGGTCCGCGCCGGCGTCGACGGCCTCGTCCAGCCAGTCGACACCGCTGCCGGTGACGATGGCGACGTCCTCGACGGTTTCGGGACCGAAATCGAGCGTCTGGACGTCCTGTCCGCCGGTATCCAGGATCTCTTCGAGCGTCGCCGCGATGTCTGTGAGCGCACGGGGGTCGTCGAACTGGCCCCGCTGCCCGATGTACTCCGGTCCGACCTGCCCGAACGGCTCTCGGTCGACGAGCCCCAGCAGGTCACCGAGGCCAGCGGCGTTCCCCAGTTCCTGGTGCCCGTCGAGCGGGAGGTGCGCGACGTAGAGCGCCGTGTCGCCGTCGACGAGCGGCGCGATGCGCTCGAAGTTCCGGCCGGTGACTCGCTCGATGCTCCCCCAGACGAGGCCGTGGTGTGCCACCAGCAGGTCCGCACCGGCTTCGTCGGCCTGTTCGATGGTCTCGACGGCAGCGTCGACGGCGACGGCGATCGTCTCCACCGGCTGGCTCGCCGGCCCGACCTGGAGGCCGTTCGGACTGGCGTCGAGGTCCGCGTAGGCCGGGACGTCGAGTCGGTCGTCGAGTCGGCTCGCGATGTCACCTGCGTCCATACCTCACCCTTCTTTGGCCCCGTAGATGTGCCTTTCTCACTCGGGGCTGACGAACTGCCCGTCCTCCTCGCCGATGAGGTCGCGCTCGACGGCCAGGTCGGTGATGGCGTCGAACTGCTCTGGGTCGATGTCGTAGGCGTTGACCGCCACGTCGCGGATCTCGCCCCGGTCGACCGGGAACTCCCGGTTCTGGAGCAGTCGCATCACCTTGCTGTACTCCAGTCTGGTGAGCGCGCCCTGCTCGTCTGACTCGTCGGCTCCCTCGCCGGTCGCGTCGTCCGGCTCGCTGGCATCGACGTCATCCTCGCCGGCGTCGGCCGCCGCGGCTTCGGTCGGGCTCTCGGGTGAGCTACGCTCTTCCGCCGCAGACTCGGCAGTCTCGTCAGCCGCCGCCTCCTCGCCCGGCAGGTCCATCTCGGGATAGTCCTCGGCCACCGTCTCGTTCGCGTCGCTGATGTCCATCGGGTCGGGCCCCGCGTCCAGTCCCGACTCGTCGACGACGTCGCTCTGGTCGTCCGCCGTCTCAGTCACCGCCTCGGCATCGGTCACGGGCCCGTCATCCTCGGTCCCGGACGCCTCTGCAGCGGCGACCACCGTCTCGACGACGGTGGCGAGCTTCCGCCGGCAGGTCGAACAGAGGACCGCCGTCCGCTGGGTGTCCTCGCTCGGGTGCAGCTGTTTGGGCACGACCGGGTACTCCGACAGCGATTCGTCATGGGCGACGCCACAGAAGTAGCACGACGAGAGGCGGTCCATAGACCACCTATCGTGTCGCTCCTAATAAAACGGGGCCTGGGGAAACCTCGGGAGTTCTCGCCCCCAGGTCGGGGCAGAGTCAGGACCCCGAACTCACTCCGTCGCGTGCGAGAAGACGAACGCCCGGAGGAGTTTCGCGGCCAGCGTCGCCGCCTGGCCGTCGTCGCGGTCGTTGACCTCCACGACATCGAAACCGACGGCGTAGGGTGCCACCGCCCGAACGGTGTCACGCATCTCCCGGGGTTCGAGGCCGAACGGTTCGGGAGTCCCAGTTCCGGGTGCGAACCCGGGGTCGGCCGCGTCGACGTCCACAGAGAGGTACGCCCGCTCACCATCGAAGTCGGGCATCCAGTCGGCCACGTCCTCGGGCGGGACGACGGTGACGTCCGCTTCGGCGGCCCGGTCCCACTCGACTTCGGACCCAGTCCGTGCACCCAGCACGACGGCGCGGTCTGCCACGTCCAGCGCATGGTGGGTCACCGTCGCGTGCGAGTACTCGTCGCCGGCGTACGACTCGCGCAGGTCGAGGTGGGCGTCGAGACAGACGAACACGTCCGGGTCGAGCGCGCGGACGGCGGCTATCGAGACGGTGTGTTCGCCCCCGACGAGGAGCGGCGTGGCGCCCTCGCGGTCGAACTCGGCGACGGTGCTCTCCAAGAAGGTGAGGTACTCGGCGGTGTCGGCCGTCGGGCCGACGTCGCCGTGGTCGTAGACGGAGAGCGCCGTGAAGTGCTGGTCGGTGTGGTGGTCGTAGTCGTCGAATCCCGTGGCGAACTGGCGGACGCGACGGGGACCGAACCGCGCACCGGGACGAAACGAGGTCGAGGCGTCGAGCGGGGCGCCCACGAGGGCGTAGTCGGCGGCCTCTCGGTCGGCGCCCGCGCCGGGGAACATCTTACGAGCGCGTGATGAGGCGCTGGTCCTCGTACTCGAGGTACTCGATCTCGTCGTCCGGCTCGAGGTTGACGTCGTCGGGCTGGCGCATCGTGAACGTCTCGTAGGTGTCTAAGTCCATCACCTGGGCGTCGTCGCCGTCCGTCGAGACGACCTGGCCCTGCTTCCGGGTGATGATGGGGACCCAGACCTTCGCGTCGACCGGCTGGGAGAGCGAGCGCTTCTTCTTGTCGAAGACGCCGCGAGCGTCGATTCGGGCCTTCGCGCTGCCGTGCTTGCCGGGCTTTGCCGTGCTGTAGGAGTCGATCTTACACGGCGTGGCCTCGATCATCACGTAACTGCCTTCGTCGAGTTCGCGGACCTCGGTCTGCTCTTTTGCCATACGGCCGGATTGCTCCTGTGCCGGTATAAACGGTTTGGAATGGCGCAAGGCGCCAGTCCGGGTGGTCTCGACTGACTCAGGGCCCGTCGCTCCCCTCGTCGTCGAAGGAGGGCCCCAGCCCGCTCGAACTCTCCATCTCGCGTTCGCGCATGCTCTGGCGGGTGAACTGCGGCTTCGCCCGGACGCCCGACTTGGTCCGGAACGACCACCACAGGCCCGCGAGGAGGACCAGTACGACGCCGCCGGCGATGGCGGCGACGAGCTGCGTCGACTCCGCGTAGAGGAACGCCGTCGAGAACAGCGTACTCGCGAGCAACATCCCGAGGATGAGCCGCTTGGTCATCCGCGCTAACAGTCTGTCGGAGTCCTCGATGTCGGCCCGGACGACCAGGTCCTTGCGCTCGACGCGGTCGAGCACCGACTCGAGCTTCGGCGGGATGCGGACCGCCGACCGCGTGGCGTCCTGGACCTCCTGGGCACGGTCCTCGATGAACGTCCGGGCGCCGGCGGCGATGAACCCCTGGGACTGGAGGTAACTCGTCGCCACGGAGATGAAGTCGAAGTCGGGGTCGAGCGTCACGCAGACGCCCTCGACGACCGTCGCGACGCGGAGGACGAGCGCCAGGTTCGACGGCAGGCGCAACGGGAACTCGTAGATAGTGTCCTCGACCTGCTGGACGATCTGTTGGACACGGTACTGCTCGATGTCCTCCCCGCGGGCGTCGGCGATGGCCAGTTCCATCACGTCGCCCATCACCTGGCGGTCGGCCTCCGGGCTGAGCGTCCCCATCTCGATGAGCGCATCGAGGATGCCGTCGATGTCCTGGTCGGCCACCGCCGCGTAGAAGTCGACGATCTTGTCCTGGACGAACGGGTCGACGCGGCCCGACATCCCGAAGTCGTAGAAGACGAGTGTCCCGTCGGCCTGGACCGCGAGGTTCCCCGGGTGCGGGTCGGCGTGGAAGACGCCGTCGTCGATTATCATCTGAAGGTAGGCCCGCTGGAGCGTCTCTGCGAGCTCGGTCCGGTCGATGCCGCGGTCGTCCAGGTCGTCGATGTCGTTTATCTTCGTCCCGGGGAGGTACTCCATCGTCAGGACCCGCCGCGTCGAGTGTGACTCCCGCACTGTGGGGATGCGGATGCGATCGTTCTCGAGGAAGTTCCCCCGGATTTCGGTGAGCATGCGTGCCTCGCGCTCGTAGTCCATCTCCTCGCGAATCGTCTTCGAGAACTCGTCGGCCAGCGTCTCCAGCGAGAACGACCGCGCGTCCCCGACGAAGTACATGATGAGCGGGAGCGACCAGCGGATGACCCGGAGGTCGGCCTCGACTAAGTCCTCGATGCCCGGTCGGCGAATCTTCACCGCGACCGGTTCGCCGTCGACTTCGGCGCGGTAGACCTGGCCGAGCGACGCCCCGCTGATGGCCTCCGTCTCGAACTCGTCGAAGCGCTCCTCGAGTGGCCCGAGGTCTTCCTCGAGGACGGTCTTCGCCTGTGCCCACTCGGCGGGCGGGACCCGGTCCTGGAGCGCCGAGAACTCCTCGACGTACTCCGGGGGGAGGATGTCCGGACGCGTCGAGAGCAGCTGCCCGAGCTTGATGAACGTCGGCCCCAGCGTGAGCATCGAGTCCAGCAGCGCCTGGGCGCGGGCGCGGCGCTGGTCGGGCGTGACCTTACGGGACGACCCGAACAGGAGGAACCGCTTCCGGTCACGGGCGTACGCGAGCAATAGCGGGAGAAACTGGCGGGCGACGACGAAGAACCGCCAGTAGGCGCGATAGTTCACCAACAGGGCACCCCGAAATCAGGCCTCGTCGATGGGTATCGTCGTGCTCGGTGCAGCCGAGGCCTTCGGGAGGTGGAGTTCGAGGACGCCGTGTTCGACGGACCCCTCGGCTCCGCGGCCAGTGGCGTCCGGCGGGAGCGGGAGCTCCACGTCGAGGAACACCGACCGGTCCTCGCGGACGAAGCGGAACTCGCGGGGGACGTCCTTGGTGCGCTGCCCCTCGATGATGAGCCGGCCGCCTTCGACGCTGATGTCGAGCGTCCCCGCGTCGACGCCCGGCAGGTCGAGGACGAACAGGTACGCCTCTTCGGATTCGAGCACGTCCGCAAACACGGCATCAGGGAGGTCCCGTAACGCATCTCGCAGCGCTGACATACCCGGTCTTTAGGGGGGCGATGCGTTAAACCCGGCGGTCGACGCCGTGTGCCATGTGACCAGGCCACGAGGCCCACATCGGAATCTTTCAGCCGAACACCGGTAAGAGAAACACTAGCACGACCGCCGTGAAGACGGCCCCGAGGACGAGCCGGACCAGGCTCTCACGGGCGATTCGCCAGGCCGTCCCTCGCTCGCTCGTATCGGAGATTACGAAGGCCGGCGTCGCGTCGCCCGCACCGACGACGGCGTCGACGAGGTTGCTCCCCCACTCCGGCGCGGGCCCGCGACGGGCCTCGCCGTAGACGTAGACCTGCTCGCCGACGTCGAGGCGCCGCTCGATGAAGCGCTGTTTGTTGCCGACGTGTAGTTCCGTCACGAGCAGGTTCACCGTCCGGTCCTGTGCCTCGACGCTGTCCGTCGACTCGACGTATCGCGCCAGCCTGTCGGGCAGCTCCGTCCCCGGCGCGACGGTGACGCTGTGGGCCTCGAAGTGGACGTCCGCGCCGGTCGGGTCGACCCGGACACGGTCGGTGCCGTCGTCGACGACGAAGTCCACACCGGCCTGCCCCGAGTCGAGGGTCTCCCAGTGGGAGTTCTTCCCCGAGGAGCGCAGCTCCTCGACCTCGTACGTGTAGGCCAGACACTCGCTCCCGGTGAACGGCGCGGTAACGGTCCCGTCGTCTCCGGCAACGGCCGTCCCCTGAATCTCGACGGGGCCGGAGTGGCCGGACAGCGAGCGGACCGGGGTCGGGTCGTTCCGCAAGATATGATAGACCGGTCGGAGCTGCCTGAGGCCGGTGCCGAGGAGATAGAGGCCGACGCCGGCGAAGACGAGCGTGAGCAACTGCGGGAGGACCATGCTCCCACGAGGACGCCGACGGGAGATAAATCCTGGTCGCACCCGCGCTGCGAGTCGCAGGCGCGGCGTTTTTGGCCCATCGGGCCGAGGTGTGGGTATGACTACGCCACCGTCCGCCGACGGGGGACCGCTCTCGCTCGAGACCGCCCGCCGGAACCTCGGGGGCTACGCGATGCCGGTCGACCGGACCGACCGGGTTCCGCTTTCCGTCGCCGTGGGCCGCGTACTCGCCGCGGACGCGACGGCGAACGCACCGGTCCCTGGAGCCGGCATCGGGCCCGACGACGCGGTGTTCGAGACCGGGAGACAGGTCAGACCGGGCGACGTCGGCCTCCTGAAGGCCGCCGGCGTCGGAGACCTGCTCGTCCGACAGCGCCCCCAGGTCGGCATCGTCCCGACGGGTGATGAGTTCGCTGCCCCCGAGGCGGGCGGCGACGGCGGCGTCGAGACGGCCGGATTCACGCTCGCGCAGTACGTCGACCGCTGGGGCGGCAAGGTGACCTACCGGAACGCCGTGGCCGACGACGCGCCCGCGCTCCGGATGGCCGTCCAGCGGGACCTGACACGCGACCTCGTCGTCGTGACGGGGACCGAACCGGGCGATACGCTCCGCTCGGTCGTCGCCGAACTCGGCGAGGTCTCCGGCGACGGTATCGCCATCGACCCCGGCGGCGACACGGGACTAGCCGTCGTCGAGGACCGACCGGTGCTCCTCCTGCCGGAGTCGGCCGTCGGGGCTCGCGTCGCGGCCGTGCAACTGCTCAGGCCGTTGCTCAAGAGCTTCGCCGGGTGCCCGCTCGCCCCCCACCCCACGCAAACGGCGACGCTGACCGAGCCACTCGAGGCGGAGGCCTCGGTGCGGACGTTCGCGCCGGTCTCCGTCGCCGGCGACGAGGCGACACCGCTCCGGGGGACGGACCTCGAGACGGCGAGCCGGGCCGACGGCTGGGTCACGGTGCCGCCGGGCCACGAGGGACGCGACGCTGGCGAGTCCGTGACCGTCGAAGACTGGGACTACCTGCCCTAGCGCAGGTCGAGCAGCGACTCGACCCGGTGGTCGCCCATCACGCAGTAGCCGTCCGTCTCGTCGGACCGTCGCTGGACGTGGACCCCGTCGAGGCCGGCGTTCCAGGCCGCGCCGATGTCGGCCGGGTTGTCACCCGCCAGGACGCCGCTGTGTCCGTTGTGGGCGACCCCCATGTTCCGCATCGCCAGCTGAACGGGGGTCGGGTCCGGTTTCCAGCCGATATCCTCGTCACAGCAGACGACCGTCTCGAACCAGTCACCGATGTTCAGGTGGTCGAGCACGGGCTCGGTGAGGTACGTCTGGCAGTGGGTCACCAGCCCGACCGGTTCGTCGCGCTCGGTGAGGAACCGTTCGGCGTCGTCGTAGAGGTAGGTCGCTTCGGCGCGTGCCAGCGGGTTCTCCTCCTCGTGGAAGACCGCCCAGAACCGCTCGGGGTCGATACGCTCGGCGGCGAGTACGTCGTCTCGCGCGCCACCGAAGCCGTACCAGAGCCGCTCCACCTCCCGGTCGCTGAAGCCGACGCCGAGTCGGTCGCCGACTCGCGTCAGGACGCGCCGGGGGTACCAGGGTTCGATGTCGACGAGCGTGCCGTCGAGATCGAACAGCCAGAAGTCGTACTGGTCGGTCATCAGGGGACTGTGGTTCTAGGCGCGAGCCTGATAAAATCTTTCTGCCCCCACTATCGTGGTAGAGAATGGCTTACAAAGTGTGGCCGCCCCCGCGTGGCTTCACTCAGGTGATTCGACCCGAATCGAGCTCCCGAGATACTTCGAGAGGACCTCGGTAACGCTGTCGGCGTTGAACAGGTCTAGGTCCGCTGCGATGGCTGTTTTGAGTGCCTCCAGATAGGACTCAGTCGTCTGCAGCTCCCGGAACGACGCCGCTTCGACGTCGACGTCGAGCGCCTCCGTGGCGAGCCGGCGGAAGTGGGCCTCGTCGGCGAGGTTCCCGCGCCAGCAGTTGTCCCGGAAGAAGAGCCACCCGTCCTCGCCCGGCGGGTCCGCGCTGCGGTACAGGGTCGTCTCGAAGGCGTCCGGGTCGGCCGCGAGGTCCGGCGTCGACGGCCGGAGTCGGAACGTGAGTTTGAACACGTATCTGGCGGGCGCGTCTCGGGGGTCCGGCGGCGTCCCCGTCCCGTCCGTCGGCGGCATCTCAGTCGTAGATGCCGTTCAGGCGCTCGGCCAGGTCGATGTCCTTCTCGGTGATGCCGCCGGCGTCGTGGGTGGTGAGTCGGACCTCAACCTCGCCCCAAGTGATGGTCATCTCGGGGTGGTGCCAGGCGTCCTCCGCGAGGCCCGCCGCGGCGCTCAGGAACCCGGACGCGTCCAGATAGCCGTCGAAGTCGAACGCGCGGACGATTTCGTTCTCCTCGCGCGCCCAGCCGTCGGGCATCCGGTCTGCAATCTCGGCGTCGGGAAGTACGTCAGCCATGTTCTCTCAGTCGGTTGCCAGCCGCAAAACAGTTGTGTCGGACCGGTCGGTCCTGCCACTTCGACCGCGTCGCTACGGCTGTCCCACCGCGACACGCGGTCGGCTCACCCGTCGTCCGAGAGCGCCTTCCTGAGCCGCCACTTCGCGCCGATGGTCGCGAGGACGGTGCCGTTGATGGCGACGAACAGCCAGGTCGGCACCGAGGCGTCCCGGAGGCCGTACCAGAGCGCGGCGAGGCCGAGCGCAACCACCGCGAGGCTCGCGTAGGTGAACGCCTGCACCCGACGGCGGTGGTCCCGACGCTGCTGCTCGGTGTAGTTTCTCACGTCCAGGAGGCCGCTCGTGGCGACGACGACGAGACCAACCCCGACGACGACCGGGACCGTACTGACCATGTCAGTCGTCGGTGAGCTGGTCGAGCACCGCCGGTGGCATCTGGTCGCGCATCTCGGCCGGGACGTCCTCGACGGCGGTCCCGTCCGCCGCCGTCAGGGCCGCCACGTCCTCCGGTCCGAACTCGGGGTCGAACAGTTCCAGCGCCGTGTGGATGGTCGACCAGTCGTCCGCCTCGGCGGCGTCCCGGAGGCTCCGGGTCGGCGCGGCCAGCAGTTGCGAGACGATGGCGTCGGCCATCGACTCGAGCACTTCCTGCTGGTCCTCGTCGAACTCCGCGGCCGACAGCGCCGTGTTGAGCTCGGCGGCCTTGACCTGCTCCGCGCTCTCGTACATCGTCGAGATGACCCGGTCGGCGCGCTTGCGCTTGTACTGGGTCAGCAGGTGGTCGAACTCCTCGTCGACCAGCTGTTCGACCTCCGCGGCGGCCCGCTGTCGCTGCTGGCGGGTCTCCGCGGTCACCGACTCCAGCGCGTCGAGGTCGTACACCGTCACCGACGGGACGTCGGCCGCGTCCGCGGGCACGTCCCGCGGCTGGGCGAGGTCGACGACGTACGTCTCGCCCGTCCCGGCGAAGGACTCGGCGTCGAAGACGTGGTCCGGGCTCCCGGTCGCCGTAACGACGACGCTGGCTTCCGCGAGCGCGGCTTCGGCGGCACCGATTGCGACGGCGCTCGCGTCCGTCTCGATGGTCTCGGCGATGTGCTCGGCGTGTGGGACCGTCCGGTTGGCGACGATGACGCGGTCGACGCGCTCCGAGAGCGCCTTCGCCGCGAGTCGCCCCATCTCGCCCGCGCCCACGACCAGCGCCGTCTTGCCGTCGAGCGGCTGTTCCGCCTCGACGAGTCTGACGGCGGCGGAGGCCAGCGAGACGACGCCCTCGTTGATTTCGGTCTCCGTGCGAGCGCGCTCGCCGACGTGGATGGCCTTGGTGACGCCGTCTTCGAGGACCGACCCGATGCCGCCGACGGCCCGGGCGTCCTCGTAGGCGTCGCGCAGCTGGCCGAGAATCTGGTCCTCGCCGAGGACGATGGACTCGAGGCCCGCCGCCACCCGGAGGAGGTGTCTGAGGCTCGCCTCGTGGTCCATCTCGACCAGCGCGTCGTCGTCGACGGCGTACGTGACTGTCTCCAGAGCGTCGAGGCCGACCTCGTGGCTGGACGCGACCACGTAGGCCTCCGTCCGGTTACACGTCTGGAGGGCGATGGCCTCGTCGACGCCGGGCTGCGAGAGCAGCGACTCGACGGTGTGCCGCTGGCTATCGGTCGCGGCGGCCTCCAGCTGGTCGACGCTCGCGTTCCCGTGGGAGACGCTCGCGCCGACGATGACACCAGTCTCGTGTTTCACGACAGATCACCGGGGACGTCCACAATTTCGTCGTCCACTACTTGTCTGGCCTTGGACCTGCCCCTATCTAAAGCCTTCCAAACGTCGCCTGACCTGACGACAGCCCTGACGGCCTCGCGGCGCTCACCGGGGGGCACGCCCCCGTCCTGGAGTTCCTCGCGCAGGTTACCGACCAGTCGCGCCATCTCCCCGACGCCGGCAAAGTCCGCCTCGAACCGCTCGCGGAGGTACTTCGAGAGGGCCGGCGCGGTGCCGCCCGTCGCTATCGCCAGGGTCACGGGGTCGTCGCGCACCGTCGCCGGGACGACGACGGTCCCGAAGTCCTGCTCGCCGTGGTCGTCGGCCCGGTTGACCAGCGCACCGTGGGCTCGCGCCGCCGTCGCCGCGGCGTCGTTCAGGGCCTCGTCGTCCGTCGCGGCGACCACGAGCGCGGGGTCGAGTCGCTCGACGTACGCCGCGACGGCCTCGGCGTCCGGGGCGTCCCGGACCAGTTCGGCGTCGCCGAAGTCGCGGTCGCCGAAGTCGGGACTCACGACGACGACGTCGGCCTCGGCCGCGAACCGGCGGGCCTTCCGCGCCCCGACCGGGCCCCCGCCGAGGACGAGCACCGTCTCGCCCTCGAAATCGTGCAACAGCGGTATCATCCGGGCACCTCTCCCGGCGTCCGTTCCATCGTCGATTTTTGGTGTGTCATCGGATATAAACGCTCGGTCCTCACCGGCGCTCGACGTTCGCCTCGGCGCGCTCGTCTAAGCGGATACCCGTCTTCTTCAGGATGCGCGTCGAGAACAGCGTATCCCAGTCGTCGTCCCCGACGTCCCAGTAGTCGCTCATCCGGGCGTGGACCTGCTGGATGCGCTCGTCGCTCTCCGCCTCGCTGCGGCCGTGTGTCATCGCGAAGAAGTTGTACGGCCAGACCCCCTCGTGGCGCGGGCGCTCGTAGCAGTGCGTGACGAAGTCGAACTCGGCGATGGCGGGGCCAACCTCGTCGACGACGTCGTCGGGGACGTTCCAGACGGTCATCCCGTTCTCGCTGTACCCCAGCGCGTAGTGGTTCGGGATGACGCCGACGCGCCGCACCTTCCCCTCCGCGTTGAACCGCTTGATGGTCTCGACGACCCACTCGGTGTCGGCACCGATGGCGACAGCCACGTCGGCGAAGGGCGTCGCCGTTATCGGGAGACCGCCCTGAATCTCCAGGACGAGGTCTAGTTCCTCGGGTGTCAGCGACCGGCGGTCGGTCGGTGTCACGTCCGGCCCAGCGTCCGAGACGTCGGTAGCCTGGGTCTGTGGCCCCTCGACGGGGAACTTCGCGCCGACGTGGAACTCCTGTTGTTTCGGGAGGTTGTACGTCCGTTCGCCGGTCTCGGCTTCTATTTCCGTCAGCACTTCGTCGACCCGGTCCTCGTCGGCCACCGAGAGCACGAACCACATGTTCAGGTGCGGGTGCTCGCGCTCGTAGTTGTGGGCGACCTCCGGGTGGGCGTTGACCAGTTCGACGTGCTCGTCGTAGCGGTCCTCGGGGGCGTGGGTCGCGACGAGCGTCGCGGTCCCGCCGATGGCCTCGGCGTTGATGAGCGCACCGAAGCGGCTCAGCACGCCGGCCTCGTCCAGCCGCTGGACCCGTTCGAGCAGCTCGTCGGCGTCGATGTCGACGCCCGCCTCGCGCAGCGCGGCCGCCGCCGGTTCGAAGGGCCGTTCGACGACCGGAAACCCGCCCTGGAACGCGTTCAGGATGGCTCGGTCCACGGTTCCGAGGTCCTCACTCATACGCCGTTCTCGGGTTTCTGTGGGTATAAGCGACGCGGGACGAGATGACACCTGCTGTCACGACCCGGGGCGGACGGCGCGCGGCGTTGCGTTACTCGCCCTCGACGCCGGTGACCGCGTAGCCGGCGGCCTCGATGTCCGCCAGAATGCCCTCGTGGTCCCCGCTGGCCTCGTAGTAGAAGACGAGGTCGAACGACCCCTCGCGGAGCAGCTGCTGGCACTCCCAGACGAACTCCTCGCCGTCAAGCGTCAGGCCCTGGTGCTGGTTCGACGCGAACTCCGGGTCGTCGCTGCCCGAGTAGACGAACGTGTCCGTCGGGTCGAGGCCGGCGCCCGCGGCGATAATCTCGCCGACCTCGATGGTAGCCTCCATCATCTCGATCTCGTCGCTCCCGTCGTACTCCGTGTGGACGATGGCCCCGTTGAGCTGTATCTCGCCGGGTTCGAGCAACTGCTTGGTCCGGCGGTACAGGTCGTCGTCGAGCGCGTCCGCGTCGGTCATACCAAACGCTCGGCCGCGGGCGCTCTAATGCACTTCGAAATCCGTGCCTGCGGCTCGCGGATGGATGGGTCGAGCGTGTCACGGGCCACGTCGGGACAGCGACACGCCGTCGGAAGCGGGTCGCTCCCTTACAGTCGTTTGAGGTTCTTTGCGCGTGGGCCCTTGTCGGCCTGCTCGATGTCGAACTCGACTTCCTGGCCCTCTTCGAGGTCAGGTCCGCCGACGTCTTCCATGTGGAAGAAGACGTCCTCGTCGGAGTCTTCTGAGTCGATAAAGCCGTAGCCGCCCGTGTCGTTGAAGAAGTCTACCGTGCCGGTCGCCATTGCAGCTACCTGTACGACGTCGGAGTATTAAAATTATGTGGCCATTTTTCGGCGTTCACACCGTGAAAACTGTGGCGGACGGAAGCCACAAAATCCTTATCGGCTCGTTGATATACTTCGGACAATGGGAACGCGGGTCCGCGAGGTGGGATACGCGCTCTACGAGCGATTGCTTCGCTGGGAGCTGTCCGGGACGCCCAGTCACGTCGCCGTCATCCAGGACGGCAACCGGCGGTACGCCCGCGAACGCGGTGCGGACACGACCGAGGGCCACCGACAGGGGGCCGAGACGACCGAGGCGCTGCTGAACTGGTGTGACGAGCTGGGCATCGAGGAGGTGACGCTGTACGCCTTCTCGACGGAGAACTTCAACCGTCCCGAGGACGAGCGCGAACACATCTTCGACCTGGTGGAGTCGCGGCTGCGGGAGTTCGCCGACTCCGACCGCATCCACGACGCGGGCGTCCGTATCCGCGCCATCGGCGAGACGGAGCTGCTCCCCGAACGGGTACAGGACGCCATCGACTACGCCGAGAGCCGGACGGCGGAGTACGACCGCCTCAACCTCAACGTCGCGCTGGCGTACGGCGGCCGCGCGGAACTCCTGGGGGCCGCCCGTGACGTGGCTCGCGCCGTCGAAGCCGGCGACCTGGACCCCGAGGCCGTCGACGCGGACGTCGTCGAGGAGTACCTCTACGAGGGGCCGACCAGCGACGTGGACCTCATCGTGCGTACGGGCGGCGACGAGCGCACCTCGAACTTCCTCCCGTGGCACGCCAACGGCAACGAGGCGGCGACGTTCTTCTGTACGCCCTACTGGCCCGAGTTCCGGAAGATCGACTTCCTGCGGGCCATCCGGACCTACGAGAACCGGGAACAGTCCTGGCGGACGACGCGCGCCCGCCGCGCGCTGGCGCTCGTCCGCGCGTTGGAGCACAGTGACGTCCCGGACGCCCGACGAATCCTCGCCCGGTTCCGCGACGCACTGCCGAGCGGCGAGCGCGGCGACGTGGACTTCGACGAAGACGCCGAGACGGCCGACTGAAGGCACGTTCGCTCGAACGACACGACCGCCGCGTACTCAGCGCCCGAACCGCCGCTGGCGCTCCTGGTAGTCCCGCAGCGCCCGCAGATAGTCGCGCTTGCGGAAGTTCTGCCAGTTCACGTCGGTGAAGTACAGCTCCGAGTACACCGACTGCCATATCATGAAGTCGGAGAGCCGCTCGGCGCCGGTCTTGACGACGAGGTCCGGCGCCGTCGGGAACACGAGGTGCTCCTCGACGGCCGCCTCGTCGATGTCCTCGGGGGCCAGAGTGCCCGCATCGACGTCCGCGACCAGTTTCCCCACCGCCGTCGCGAACTCGGCCTGTCCGCCGAGGCCGATAGATATCTGGACCGGCGCGTCTGCGGCGGCCTCGTCGCCCGGCCCCCGGACGGCGACGGGCCGCGGGGCCCTGAGGCCGTCGAGTTCGCGGCGGAGCGTCGAGACGACCTCCTCGTCGAGGACGCTCACGTAGACGACGACTGTCTCGGCCCCATACTGGACCGCCCATTCGAAGAACTGTTCGAGGGTCGCATACGCGCCCTCGGTGAGGAGGTCGCGCTCCGTGATGACCAGCGCGACCGTCTCGGGGAGGGTCGCGTCGCTCCGACGGAGACGGACCGCGAGGTACCGTTCGTACAGGCCCACGGCGGCTACTGCGAGACCGGCGTCAATAAACGCACGGGAGCGTCCGCGGCGACTGGGACCGGGCTGACAGTGGCCGCCGCGCAGTTCGGAAAGGGTAAGTGCCTCTCGGGGATACCGGTGGGACGTGACATCGACAGTCCGACGAGCGGGGGCCTTCGCAGTCATCGCGACGCTAGCGTTCGTCGTCCCGTTCGCGACCGACCTTCGGTCGCCCGCACTCGCGACTGTCGCCGCGACGGGGCCGTTCGTCCTCGTCGCACTGCTCTCGTTGACCGCCGTCGACCAGGACTCGCCGTTCTTCGAGCTGTTCGCGCTGCCGGGCGACTACCAGGACGGCAAGCTCTACGGGTTGGCGGCGTTCGCGCTGGCCGTCGCCGGTCTCGCGCTGCTCGCCGTCCAGTTCGGCCTGCCGGTCCCCGTGTTCGTCGGGACGGTGCTCATCGTCGCCTACGGCAACCTCGGTCAGCGACTCTCGTACTACTACGGCAGCGACGGCGTCGTCGCCACTGCGGGGTTCGTCGTCCTCGGTTCGGCGGCCGGGAGCGGTGGCTACGTCGTCGCGACACAGCTCCAGGCCGGGACCGCCCAGCTCTCGCAGGTCGTCTTCCTCGCGGCGACCGGTGCGCTCGTGGCCGCCCTGCTCCGTGCGGTGCTGTTCGAGCGCGACTATCCGCTCGTCTTGCTCTCGGTGGGACTGCTCTCCTGGCTCTTCTTCGAACTCGACCCGACAGTCGCCCCGGTCCGCATCGGCGTCGCGCTCGCCGTGACCGCCGCGCTCGGCTACATCTCCTACGCGCTGGACACGGCGTCGCTCCCGGGGATGCTCACGGGCGTCCTGCTGTCGCTCCTGACCATCGTCCTGGGCGGCTTCGGCTGGTTCGCCATGCTCATCGCCTTCTTCGGTCTGGGCGGGCTCTCGACGAAGTACCGCTACGAGGAGAAACAGGACCGGGGTATCGCCGAGGAGAACGAAGGGGCCCGCGGCAGCGGGAACGTGCTCGCGAACTCCATCGTCGCGCTCTTCGCGGTGCTCGCGGCGGCCGCGAGCCCCAGCCACCTCACCGTCGACCCGGCCCTGTTCCTCTACGCGTTCGCGGGGGCGGTGTCGGCGGCGATGACCGACACCTTCTCCAGCGAGTTCGGTGGCCTCTACGACAACCCGCGGCTCATCACCACCCTCCGGCCGGTCGATCCCGGCACGGACGGCGGGGTCACCTGGCAGGGCGTCCTCGCGGGACTCGTCGGCGCGGCCATCATCGCCGGCATCGGCGCGCTCTTGCTCGACGAGGTCGGGTCGGTCGGCGCAACGGTCGTGCTCGCCTGCGGCCTGGTGGGGATGTTCGTCGACAGCATCCTGGGCGCCACCGTCGAGGGCGGCCTCGTGGGGAACCAGGCCGTCAACATGCTGGCGACGCTCGCGGCCGCACTCACCGGCGTCGGTATCGTCCTCGCCCTCGGCCTCGTATGATTCGCGAAGCGACCGACGGGGACCGCGCCCGACTCAGACACATCCAGACGGCCGCGCTCGACGAGCCCTGGCCGGGGCTGCTCGACGTGGCCGTCGAGGGGCCGCCGACGCTACTGGTGATTACCGACGGCGTCCCGGTCGGATACGCGCTGGTCGTCCCCGACCACCCGATGGCCTACCTCGCTGAGCTCGCGGTCGACCCCTCGTTCCAGGGCCGTGGGTACGGGAGTACCCTCCTCGGCGCGCTGCTGGAGCGACTCCGCGACGCGGGGTTCGAGACACTCCGGCTCACCGCCCGGGCCGACGACGAGCGGGTCCGGTCGTTCTACGGCGGCTTCGGGTTCGAGAAAATCAGCGACCTGCCGGACCACTACGACGACGGGGCCGGCGTGTTGCTCGCGCTCGACCTCTGAGTCAGCCGGCGATACGGACCTGGACGGACGTGGGCTGTTTCACGTACTCGCCGTCGCTCGCGGCGACCACGACTTCGACGCCGCGCTGTGCGGCGACGTCGACGACCTTCTGCGTGCACTCGCCGTCGAGAACGATTGTCCGCGGGCGCTGTTCGCTCTCCTCGACCAGCGAGAGGGCGTCCGAGGCGGGCCCGTCGGCGATGACCTCGCCGTCGTCGTCCAGCAGGCGCACCGTGCCGCTGTCCCCCCCGATGACCGCCTCGACGTGGTCGGACAGCGTCGTCGGCGCTGTCACTTCCTCGGTGTCCGTCTCGGGGTCGGCCTCGGTGACTGCCGTCTCCGTACCGCCCTCGCCGCCGGCCAGCGCGGCCGCCTCCGCCGTCTCGGTCTCGGGACTTGGACTGCTCTCGACGGTCGTCGCGCCGTCGGTCCGCGCGGCCTTCGCCTGGTCAGCGAGCGCGTGGGCGGGCGATTCGGCCGCCTGAACCGTCTCGAATGGGACCTTGTCGCGCAGTGCGGTCATCACCTCGCCGCGCGACAGGTCCTCGACGGAGCGGTCCCGGGGCGCGATGGCGACGAAGTCCACGTCGCCGACCTGACTCAGCTCCTTGAGGATGAGGTCACCGCCGCGGTCGCCGTCGAGGAACGCCGTCACGGTGCGTTGGCCGGTCAGGTCCGCGACGCTCTCGGGGATGTCGGTCCCCTCGACGGCGATGGCGTTCTTCACGCCGTACTTCAGGAGCTGCAGGACGTCGGCGCGTCCCTCGACGACGACGATAGCATCCGAGTCGGCCACACGCGGCCCCGCGGGCAGCCCTTCGTACTCGCTGATGTCGGCGACGCGGGCCTTCTGCCGGACCGTCTCGACGACGTCCTCGATGCCCATCGACTCGGCCTCGAACTCCGCCAGAATCTCCGTCGCCCGTTCGACGACCTCCCGGCGCTTCGCGCTCCGGACGTCCTCGATGTTCGCGACCTCGATCTCCGCGCGGCAGGGCCCGACCTGCTCGATGGTCTCTAAGGCCGCCGCGAGCGTGGCCGTCTCGACCCGGTCGAGCCCGCTCGCGATGGTTATCTCCCCGAAGGTCCGACCCCCCTCCGACTCGATTTCGACGTCGATGCGCCCGACTTTCTTCGAGTCCTGCAGCGTCCGCAGGTCCATCTCTTCG
This sequence comes from Haloarcula ordinaria, assembly GCF_029338275.1. Lineage (NCBI taxonomy): Archaea > Methanobacteriati > Methanobacteriota > Halobacteria > Halobacteriales > Haloarculaceae > Haloarcula > Haloarcula ordinaria. The sequence continues at coordinate 3,058,753 of NZ_CP119789.1, forward strand.
CCCAACAATCCCTCGGTCTGGCCGAACACGGCGCCGACGACGTCGTTTCGTTCCACGACGCCGGCGGCGGTGATGTTCGCGTGTATCAGATATTTGGTTGTATCGTTCATCGTGAGACTCCGAAACCGGCCCGCCACCGCACAGCGTCTCGACGGACCGCTATCACTGCACGAACGTAGATGGTGACGCCAAAATAACCTTGCGCACTCGACAAGAACTGAGCGACCCGTCGTCGACGCGGTCCCACCCCACTCGACCTGCCGCCGGACGTCCCGTCTCCGGGGTGTGGCCAGCCGCACGCTCGAACGAGAGGGAATTCTGGCACACGGGCGTATTGAAGAAAATTCTCCTTCACGGTTCCCAGGTGAAGAATCGTTACTGCTATATATCCGGACTGTTTAGACAATCCCAATATGAGACCCGTGCGGACCGCCGGTTGGACCGTCGTTGCACTCCTGTTGATGGCACTCGCCGTGCCGTGGTTCATGTGGCGTGACGCGACCGTCGCGTTCGGCCTGCCGGTGTGGCTCTGGTGGCATATCGGCTGGATGGTGCTCGCGAGTATCGTCTTCGCCGTCTTCGCGCGAACCGACTGGGGCCTCGGCGTCGAGGAGGTGCACTGAGATGGTCGACGCTGCCCTCCAGCTGGGAATGGGCGACACCGCCCTCCAGCTGGGTATCGTCGGCGCGTACATGCTCGTCGCGCTCGCGGTGGGCGTCGTCGCCTACCGCCTGACCGACCGCAGCGCCGAGGACTACTACCTCGCGAGCCGAACCCTGGGGACGGTCGTCCTGCTGTTTACCACCTTCGCGACGCTCCTGTCGGCCTTCACGTTCTTCGGTGGCCCGAACCTCGCCTTCGCCGCCGGGCCCGAGTGGATTCTGGTGATGGGCCTGATGGACGGCATCATCTTCGCCGTCCTCTGGTACGTCATCGGCTACAAGCAGTGGCTGGTCGGCAAGCGCCACGGCTACGTGACGCTGGGCGAGATGCTGGGCGACCGCTTCGGCTCGACGCCGCTGCGGGTGCTCGTGGCCGGCGTGAGCCTCGTCTGGCTGTTCCCGTACGTGATGCTTCAGCAGAAGGGCGCCGGCCAGGCCATCGTCGGGCTGACCAACGGCGCGGTGCCGTTCTGGGTCGGCGCCGGCGGTATCACCCTCTTTATGATCGCCTACGTCGCGATCTCCGGGATGCGCGGGGTCGCCTGGACCGACACCATTCAGGGCCTGTTCATGCTCTCGCTCGTGTGGCTCGCCGTCGCCTGGTTGCTCACCGACATCGGCGGGGCCGGCCTCGCCACCGAGCAGATGGGGGCGGCCAACGGCGAGTTCCTCGCGCTGGGCGGCGGGCTCTACACCCCGCAGTTCATCATCTCCAGCGCGGTGAGCATCGCTTTCGGCGTGACGATGTTCCCCCAGATAAACCAGCGGTTCTTCGCGGCCGGGTCGAAGAAAGTCCTCAAGCGGACCTTCGCGCTGTGGCCCGTGCTCGTCCTCCTCCTCTTCGTCCCCGCGTTCATGCTTGGTGCGTGGGCGGTCGGCCTCGGTATCGAGGTCCCCCAGGGGAGCAACGTCGTTCCCGTGCTGCTCGGCGAGTTCGCTCCGACGTGGTTCGCCGCGCTGGTCATCGCCGGCGCGATGGCCGCGATGATGTCCTCCAGCGACTCGATGCTGCTGTCCGGGTCGTCGTACCTGACCCGCGACGTCTACCGGCCGCTGAAGCGCGTCTTCGGCTCCGAGCGCGGCACCGCCGACGAGGACCGACGCGAGGCGCTCGTCGCCCGCGTGGGCGTCGTCGTCTTCGCGACGCTCTCGTTCGTCGCGAGCCTCTACTCGCCGGGGACCCTGGTCCAGATCGGTGACACCGCCTTCAGCGGGTTCGCCCAGCTCACCGTCCCCGTCGCGCTGGCGCTGTACTGGAGCGGGACGACCCGCTACGGGATGTACGCCGGCGTCGTGGGCACGCAGGTGTTCTACGTGCTCCACGTCTTCCCCGTCGTCGAGACCGTCGCCGGCCTCCTCGGCCTCACGGTGGCGCTTCCGGGCACCTACATGGGCTGGACGCCCGGCGTCGTCGGCATCCTGCTCGGGCTGGTCCTGACGGTCGGCGTCTCGCTCGTCACCAACGCGGCCCCCGACGAGAACCGCTCGGCGTACGTGGTCGAGGGCGTCGAGGCCGACTGACTGCCCGCCGCCGAGACGCCGTCTGCCGCGGTTGTGCGTGCGGTTACACACGTACCACCACCCAGTTATTACCGCCCCATCCCAGGGACCAGTATGAGTCTCGAACAGACCGACGCACCCGAGTTCACACTCGAGAGCACCGCCGGCGACGACGTCTCGCTCGCCGACCACCTCGGCGACGGCCCGACCATCGTCCTCATCAACCGCGGTCACTGGTGCAGCTTCTGTGCCGAACAGCTCCAGACGTTCAGCGAGGTCTCGTACGACCTCTGGTTCAACGAGGACGTCGACATCCTCCCGGTCGTCACCGACCGGCTCTCGAAGGTCACCGAGATGCGCGACCGGTTCGACCTGGACATCCAGCTGCTGGCCGACCCCGACGGCGAGGTGGCCGAGCGCTACAGCGGCACCGAGCAGACGAGCCACGGCCTCACCGGCATCGCCGCCACCTACGTCCTCGACGAGGAGGGGACGGTCCAGTACGAGCAGGTCGCCGACCACCCGGCCGACCGCACGTACGGCAACTTCGTCCGGTACTACATCCGCAATGGGTTCGAGGACCCGTTCGACGCGTAGCTATCTGACCTCGCCGGGAGGTGAATATACAAGTCCGTTCGCGCCCTACGGGAGTGTATGGAACTCTCTGAGAACGTCGGTGGGAACGACCGTCGCACCCGCGCCGTGCTCGCGGGCGTCCTCACTATCGCCGCGATTCGTGCGTTCCGAAACGGGAAGCGAAAACGCGGCCTCCTCGTCGCCGTCGGCGCGCTCGTCGCCGGGTTCACCGCCACGACGAAGTACTGCCCGGCAAACGAACAGCTAGGTATCGACACGACCGGCGGCGTCGCGGACATCGACATCGAGGACCGGAGCGACCTAGTTGCCGACACGGACGCCACTGCGGACGCCGAGGACGCGGAGCGCGTGAACGTCGCGGTCGGCGGGACCACCGAGACGGCCCCGCAGCGAGGGCAGCTGACCTGCGCTTTCTGTGGCGAGCCCATCGTCCCCGGTCAGCGGCGCGGGCCCAACGCCCAGGGCGACATCGTCCACGACACCTGCGAGTGAGCCGGCGTCGGGTCGGGCGTCAGTCTACGCTCTGGGGCGTCGGCCGCCCCGAGCCACGGACCAGGGCCACGTTCTTCGAGGTCCCCGTGAGCGCTGCGACCACGTGTGCGACGGGGTTGTCGCTGGACTCGGACGCCGCCGAGCGGCTCACGCAGACGGTCTGATACTCGCCGAGCGCTGCCCGAATCCCAGCCTCGACGTCGTCGTCGACGACCACCTCGGTGTTGTACTCGTCCGGGTCGAGTCCGGCGGCCGCTGCGGCCTCGGCGAGCCGGTCGGCCGCGCGCCTGCGAGCCACTGCCTCGTCGCCGTCGGCGGGAACGACGGCGAGGAGGGTCGGCACGGTGCCGTCGACGGTCGCGAACTCGGCGACCCGTCGGGCGACGCTCGTGGCGTCCCGCCCGGGGGTGACGAGGCCGACCGGGGTTCCGACCCCGCCGCGGAGGGCCACGAGTGCGACGTCACAGGGCGCGTTCTCGAGGACCGTCGCGACCGTCGGACTCGCCACGCCGCCGTCCTGACTCGCCTCGGCGCGCCACCCCAGCAGGACCTCGTCGGCGGCCTCTTCCTCGATGACGTCGAGGAGTGCCGCACCAGCGTCCGATGCGTTGAGCGCCCGCGTCCGGAGGGTGACGTCCATCTCGTCGGCGAAGGCCTGTGCGTTCTCGAGCAACTCGCGCTGGTGGTCGGCCCGCTCGGCCTCGACGTTCTGGAGGGGCGACTCGTGTTCGACGTGGACGACGTTGACCGCGACGAGTTCAGGCTCGCCGGCGTCCGCGTTGGCTCGCGCACTGGCCGCAGCCAGCCGCAGCAACCCGTGTTGTGTCTCCGGGTTCGCGACCGGCACGACCACCCGGTAGACCTCGGTCGGTGGGCCACGGAGCGCCTCGCGGAGGAGGCCCTCGCCCACGACTCGGCTTCTCGCGTAGACTGCGTACCACACGACACCGACGACGATGATACCCGTCCCGATAGTGACGATGACCGGGGCCATCTGCGAGACGACGACGACCGAGAGGACGACACCCAGTATCGGGACCGCCGGATACAGCGGGGACGGGAGGCTGAACGAGGGGTCGTACTCGTCCGGGTCGGCCCGACGGAAGACGACGAGCGAGACGTGGACCAGCGAGTAGGCGACCAGGAAGCTGAAACTCGCCGCCTCGGCCAGCAACGAGACGATAGCGTCGACGCGCAGGCCGACGAGGATGAGCGCCGCCGTGAGCGCGCTGGTGGTGAGAATCGCCCGGTGGGGCGTGTAGAACCGCGGGTGGCTGACGTTCAGCCACTCCGAGGCGACGCCGTCCCGCCCCATCGCGTAGATGACGCGGGAGGCCGCGAGCACCGACGAGTTCGAACTCGAGATGGCGGCGATGATGGCCGCGAAGACGATGGACACCGCGCCGATGGGGCCCATGTACGACGTCGCGACGTCGGCGACGGGGATGGGCGAGTCACCCAGCCGGTCGTAGGGGATGACGCCGGTACTGACGAGCATCACGAGCACGTAGAGGATAGTCACCAGGACGACCGAGAGAATCATCGACAGCGGGATAATCTTGCTCGGGTTCTTTATCTCGCCGGCCACCGTCGCGATAATCTCGAAGCCCAGGAAGGAGATGAAGACGATGCCGGTCGTCGCCATCACGCCCTCGGCCCCGGATGGCGCGAACGGCTCGAGGTTCGTGGGGACGATGAAGAAGACGCCGAGGACGACGAACACGATGATGACCAGCGTCTCGGCGCTTATCATCACGTTCTGGAGCGAACTCGACTCCTCGGTCCCGTAGTAGTTGACCCCGGTGAGCAAGGCGAGGCCGGTCAGTCCCAGGAGGATGATGTACCCACGACCGTCGAGGAAGGGGACGGGCTCGACGACGTACTGGCCGAACCCGACCATGTAGAACGCGCTCGCGAACATCAGCCCGCTCCACATCCCCCAGCCGACGACGCTCCCGAAGAGGCTCCCGAGCGCCCGGTTGACGTAGTGGTAGCTCCCGCCGGCGATGGGCATCCCGGTGGCGAGTTCCGAGAGCGAGAGCGCCGCGAGCAGGGCGACGAAGCCGGCGATGGCGTAGGAGATGGAACTCGCTGGCCCGGCGTTCCGGGCGGCGATGCCCGGGAGGATGAAGATGCCCGCACCGATCATCGTCCCGCCGCCGAGCGTCATCGCCTCGAAGAAGCCCAGTGTCCGTTCGAGCTCGCCCCCGTCGACGCTCATCGGCGGCCTCGCGGGTCGACCCCGGCCGCGTTCATTCGGTGTCCCTCACGATGAGTGCCGGGCTCTCGAGGTCGTCGACGATGCGGGAAAGGACGTCGCCGATGATGCGGTCGACGAGCGAGGGTTCGGACTCGCCGAGGACGACGATGTCGAACTCGTTGCCCAGGTCGATTATCTCCTGGGACGGATTGCCGCCCTCCGAGAGCTCCCAGTCGACCCGGTCCTCGTCGATGCCGAACTCCTCCAGTCGCTCGGTCGCGCCCCGCAGGAGGAACTCGCCGTAGCTCTCGTCGGCGTCCGCCGAGACCGAGTGGAAGAGCGTCACCGTCGCGTCGCTGGCTTCGATCAGGCGTGCGGTGACCGAGATGATGCGGTCGAGGTTCACGTCGCCGCGAATCGGCACCAGGACGCGGCCGATGTCCGTCACCGCACCCGGTGCCAGCACGGCGTCACAGCCGTACTGGTCTGCCACCCGGTCGATGGTCGCCTCACGGTCGTGCGTGAAGACGAGGACCTCCGTCAGGTCGGGTCGTCCCTCCGCGATGGCGACCAGCCGCGACTCGGCCTCGTCCTCGTACTCGTCTTTGATGAGCGCGGGCTCTGCCTGGTCGGGCACCGGAAAGTACCCGAGCAGGACGACCTCCAGCGGTTCGAGGTGGTCGATGATGTCGAGTCCCGGTGGGTCGGCCACCGAGATGTCGACCGGGACGAGAATGGTCAGTTCGTCGATGGGTGGCATCGTCCCCTGACCGTACCCGCCCCGCTATTGTCAATGCTTCGCACAGTCTCGCGCGCGGTCCCGCTCCCGAATCTGGTGGTTTTTATCCCTGCTGGGCGACCATACCGCGTATGCAGACCCACATCGTGCCGGTCGGGTTCGACTACGACCGGCTCATCGCGCCGCTGGTCCGCGAGCGACTCGGCGTCGACCGCGTCATCCTGCTCGAGGGCGCGGTCGGGTCCGAGGCCAACGTCGAGTACTCGCGCAACCTCGCGGAGAAACTGGAGCAGGACTTCCAGAACCTGCTGGGCGCAGAGACCGAACGGTTCGTCATCGGCGACGTCTACGACTACGACGACGCCTTCGAGCAGGCGTTCGAGCTCATCAACGCGGAGCTCGACGCCGGCAGCGAGGTCTGGGTCAACGTCTCGGCGATGCCCCGCACGGTCTCCTTCGCGTTCGCGACGGCCGCCCACTCCATCATGGTCGAACGCGAGGGCGACCGCGACCGCATCCACACCTACTACACCGTCCCGGAGAAGTACCTGGAGACCGAGCTCGCAGAGGAACTGCACAAGCAAATCGACCTGCTGGAAGACCTCCAGGAGTCCGGCGACAGCGACGTCTCGGACCGCGCCACCGACCGCCTCGAAACCGCCCGGGACCTCCTCGCGGAGTTCGACGAGCGCGGGACGACCATCGGCGCGAAGGAGATAGACGGGTCACACATCGTCGAACTCCCGGTCGCCTCCTTCTCGAACGTCAAACCGTTCGAGGAGGTCATCCTCTTCACCCTGGGCGAACACGACGAGTTCGAGTCGGTCTCCGAGCTCGCCCAGCAACTCGCCCGCGACCTGGGCGAGGAGTACACCGACTCTTTCCGCTCGAAGGTCATCTACAACGTCGACCGGCTGGGCCCCGGCGGCAAGGGCTACATCGAACAGGAGGAACACGGGAAGTCCTACCGGACGCGCCTCTCGAGGATTGGGGAGCTGTGGGTCCGCGCGCATTCGGCGGAGGACCGCGACCACGACCTGCTCTAGCATCTGTTCGTTTTACTGTCTTCAACACGTGATTGCTCACTGCTGACAGCCAGAAAGCCCCCTCCCGCTCGATGGCTGCGACTCGCTGCGGTCCTCGGTCGCTTCGCTCCCTGCGGTCCTTACGTCGTCTCGCTCATCGAGCGGTCGGCCCCTTTCAGTCCCGCCCGGACGGTTGATCAATGGGTCGGGACTGAAAGGGGCGGCAGGCTACGCGAACCCCGACGACGCAAGCACTGGACCGAGCGAACGCAGTGAGCGAGGGAAGCGCGCAGCGAGGCGCGGGAGCGTAGCCTGCCGGGGCTTTCTGGCTGTTGGCAGTTCCTGAGTCAGTGGTGGTTGTCGCACAGACTACTCCACCTAGAAACCGAAGTCGTTTAGCCCCCGGTTGGTTCATATAGAGGTAGATGACGCGTCGAGCATCCACGCCGCCCGTTCTCGTACCCGTAGTAGGGGCCCCCTCGCCCCACTAACACCACCCGCTCGACGCCCGCACCGTTTTCGACCACACACAGCCATCAGACATGAGTGACACACAGGACCCACCGACCGAGGAATCGACCGCCGACCAGCAGGGCCTCGACGGGGAGTACGACCCCCGCGAGGTCGAACCCAAGTGGCAGGACCACTGGGTCAACGCCGACACGTACGCCTACGACGGGGACGCCGACACCCGCTTCACCATCGACACGCCACCGCCCACGGTGTCGGGCAACCTCCACATGGGCCACCTCTACCAGTTCACCCTGCAGGACTTCGTGGCCCGCTACCACCGGATGGCCGACGACACCGTCTACTTCCCCTTCGGCTACGACGACAACGGCATCGCCTCGGAGCGGTTGACCGAGCGCGAACTCGACATCCGCCACCAGGACTACCCACGCCGGGAGTTCCAGGAGAAGTGCCGCGAGGTCTGTGCCACCTACGAGGACGAGTTCACGCAGGACGTCCAGTCGCTGGCCATCTCGGTCGACTGGGACAACACCTACAAGACCATCGAGCCGCGCGTCCAGCGCATCTCCCAGCTCTCTTTCCTCGACCTCTACGAGCAGGGCCGGGAGTACCGCCAGCGCGCGCCGACCATCTGGTGTCCCGACTGCGAGACGGCCATCTCGCAGGTCGAACAGGAGGACGAGGACAAGCACACCAAGTTCAACGACATCGCGTTCGACCTGCTGGCGGACGGCGACGGACCGGTCGAGGACGAGACGTTCACCATCTCGACGACGCGGCCCGAACTCCTGCCGGCGTGTGTCTCGGTGTTCGTCCATCCCGACGACGAGGACAACGAGCACCTCGTCGGCGGCACGGCGAAGGTCCCCCTGTTCGGCCAGGAAGTCCCCATCATCGCCGACGAGCGCGTCGACATGGAGACCGGCAGCGGCATCGTCATGTGCTGTACCTTCGGCGACCAGAACGACATCGAGTGGTACCAGGCCCACGACCTGGACCTCCGCCTGGCCATCGACGAGTCGGCGACGATGACCGACCTGGCCGGCGACTACGAGGGCATGAGCACGACGCAGGCCCGCGCGGCCATCATCGAGGACCTGGACGTCGAGGGCTACCTGCTCGAATCGCGTGACCACGAACACACCGTGCAGGTCCACGAGCGCTGCGGCGTCGAGGTCGAGTACCTCGTCACCGAGCAGTGGTACATCAAACTGCTCGACAAGAAGGAGGAGTACCTCGAAGCGGGCCGCGAGATGGAGTGGTTCCCCGAGAAGATGTACTCCCGGTACCAGCACTGGATCGAGGGCCTGGAGTGGGACTGGTGTATCTCCCGCCAGCGCGATTCGGGCATCCCGATTCCGGTCTGGTACTGCGAGGACTGTGGCGACCCCGTCCTCGCGGAACCCGAGCAACTGCCCGCCGACCCCCTCTCGGACGACCCACCGGTCGACGCCTGCTCCGAGTGTGGCCACAGCGCGTTCACGCCCGAGGAGGACGTCTTCGACACCTGGGCCACCTCGTCGCTGACGCCGCTGGTCAACGCCGGATGGGACTACAATGCGGACACCGAGGCGTTCGAGATGTCGATGCCGGAACTCTACCCGTTCGACCTGCGCCCGCAGGGTCACGACATCATCTCCTTCTGGCTGTTCCACACCGTCGTCAAGTGCTACGAGCACACCGACCAGGTCCCCTTCGAGAACGTGATGATAAACGGGATGGTCTTAGACGAGAACCGCGAGGCGATGTCCAAGTCCAAGGGCAACGTCATTCCGCCCAGCGAAGTCCTCGAAGAGTTCCCGGTCGACGCTGCTCGCTACTGGGCCGCCGGCACCTCCATCGGCGACGACTTCCCGTACAAGGAGGGCGACCTCGAAGCCGGCGAGCGCCTCCTCCAGAAGCTCTGGAACGCCTCGCGGCTGGTCGACCAGCTGACGCCCGCCGAGGTGCCGGCCGAACCGGACGACCTCTCGGCGGTCGACCGCTGGCTGCTGGCGGAGCTCGACGAGACCATCGACTCCGTCACCGCGAAGTTCGAGGACTACGCGTTCTCGAAGGCCCGCAACGAACTGCGGTCGTTCTTCTGGAACACCTACTGCGACGACTACCTCGAAATCGCCAAACAGCGCCTCTCCGATGGCGGCGACACTTCGACTGAGTACACGCTGGTCCACGCCCACCGGACCTTCCTCAAGCTCTTCGCTCCGTTCCTCCCGCACGTCACCGAGGAACTGTGGGAACAAATCTATGCTGAGGACAACTCGGTCCACACGACCGACTGGCCCACGCCCGGCGGTTACGAGGCCGACCTGGACGCCGGCGAGACGGCGATGGAGGTCGTCTCTGCACTCCGTCGCTACAAGACCGAGAACGGCCTGCCGCTGAACGCCGACCTCGAGCACGTCGAGGTGTACGGCCACGTCGCGGGCTTCGAGCAGGCCATCGCTGAGGCGATGCACGTCGCGACGCTCGACGTCTTCGAGGACGCCCCGGACATCACCACCGAGGTCAGCGATATCGACCTCGACTACTCCATCGTCGGTCCCGAGTTCGGGAGTTCGGTGGGCGACATCGACGCCGCCATCGAGTCGGGCGACTACGACATCGACGGCGACACACTCGTCGTCGCCGGCGGCGAGTTCGAACTCGACGCGGAGATGTTCGCCGTCGAGGAGTCCCGGACCTACTCCGGTGACGGCGAGATGACCGAGACCGAGAGCGCCGTCGTCGTCGTTCGATAGCGGCGGGACCGACCGCTCACCGGCGGCCACACGTTGAGCGCTCCACGACCGCTGTCGGACCAACGTTAACTGTCGCTGGCCCCTTCACTCGGACACGATTCTCGATGCCAGGAGCTGATTCTCCGTACGACGTGGTCGTCTGGGGCGCGACAGGGTTCACCGGTCGACTCACCGCCGAGCACCTCGCGGCGGCCGCCGGACCGGACCTCGAGTGGACAATCGCCGGCCGGACACCCGCGAAGCTCGAGGCCCTGCGTGAGGACCTCGCCGATGTCGACCCGGCGCTCGCGGAGATGGAGTACATCACCGGCGACGCCACAGACCGCGAGAGCCTGGACGCCATCGCCGACCAGACCGACGTCGTCTGCGCGGCCGTCGGCCCCTACGCCGACTACGGTACGCCGATGGTCGAGGCGTGTCTGGACGCGGGGACCGACTACTGCGACCTCACCGGCGAACTCCAGTGGATGCGCGAGACCGTCGAGAGCTACCACGAGCGGGCCACAGACGAGGGGGTCCGCATCGTCCACGCCTGCGGGTTCGACTCCGTCCCCAGCGACCTCGGGACGCTCCTCGTCCAGACCCACGCGATGGAGACGTTCGGCGCGCCGTGTTCGACCGTACGAGCCAACGTCTCGCTGGACGGGGGCGGATTCAGCGGCGGGACAGCGACTTCGATGGTGGGGCTCTACGAGGCGCTGGAAGACGACCCAGCCCTCGCGCGGGCGCTCGACGACCCCCACGCGCTCGTTCCGGAGGGCCACCCGGACGGCAGCGCAGCCGTCCGTGGGTCTCTCCCGCAGTACGACCACGAGGCCGGTACGTGGACGGCGCCCTTCTTCATGGCCGAAGTCAACGAGAAGGTGGTCCACCGCTCGAACGCCCTCCGCGGGTACCCCTACGGCCGGAGTTTCGCGTACCACGAGAGCATGGCGACCGGCGGGGGACCAATCGGCGCAGCCCTTGCCGGCGCTGTCACCGGCGGACTGGCGCTGGTCGACCAGGTCATGTCGGTCGACCCGCTCCGGCAGCGACTAGACCGGTACGTCCTCCCGGACCCGGGAGAGGGGCCGAGCAGGCAGGCCATCGAGGATGGCGGCTTCGAGGTCCGTCTCCGGGGAACCGGCGCAGCGGCCGAGGGGGGCGACGTGTTCACCGTCGAGGGACGTATCTCGTCCGACCAGGACGCCTACGGCACCAGCGGGGTGCTGGTGGGCGAAGCCGCCCGGTGTCTGGCGAACGGCGACGTCGACTCGCCGCTGGACGGTGGCGTGCTGACGCCCGCGTCGGGCATCGGGATGCCGCTGGTCGAGCGGCTCCGCGAGGCCGGGCTGACGATAACCGTCGACGACCGGTGAGCCCTAGCTAGGAGACGATTCGGTCCGTTCAGGCCCCGTCGGACCGACGCTTCACCTTCTCGATACGCGTCGCCAGCGCGAAGAAGGTCGCCAGAATCGTAAGGACGACGGCCCACCCGGCGGCCAGGTCGTGCGCCAGCACGGTGTGGTCGAACTGGCCGGCCGCAATCAGGGGTTCGCCGCGGAGCCAGGTGTGGTGGGGACCGCCCAGCACCGGGACGAAGTAATCCACGACATCGTTGAACCCGTACCAGAAGACGGCGACGGCGACCGCAGGCACGCTGAAGCGGGCGTAGCGGTGGATGATGAACGCCTCGACGGCCATCGCCATGTGCGAGAGGATGAGAAACCAGTAGAGCCACGCGGCGATGCCCCCGGGACCGTTGACGACCAGCTGGACGAACGGCGTCCAGAGGCCGAGCTTGATACAGCCGAAGAAGGCGAGCGTGTGCATCCACTCGGCGTCCCGGCCGAGCTTCCAGGCGGCGAAGGAGAGCCCGATGAACATCGTCGCCACCGGCGAGTCCGGAATCAGGGGATAGGCCGCCACTGGGGCGGCACCCAGCTGCCCCTCGACCAGCGGTGCCGCGAGGTCGAACGGTCGGCCGGCGTAGTACCAGAACCCGAAGAGCGTCCCCAGGAGATTGACGATGGCGATGGGCCAGGCCAGTCGCAGGCCGACGTTCTCCAGCCACTCCGGCAGCGGCGCGACGTAGCGGGGCAACCCCTGTGGGTCGGGCAGCGGGGCGTCGAAAAAGCGGGCGACCACGCCCTCGATACGGCTGCCCACGCCCTCTTCGGTAGCCATACCCGTGCCGTGGGGAGGGGCGATAAAAACGGTAGCGGTCGGCGCGAATCCGGCAAGGACACGGGTTAAGTAAATCCAGTCCTAAGCCGCAGGCAATGGCTGAAGCAACCGATCTAGAGGAGCTCCGCCGCGGCACCGAACTGGTCAAACGCGGCTTCGCGAAGATGCAGAAGGGCGGCGTCATCATGGACGTCGTCACCGCCGAGCAGGCCCGCATCGCCGAGGACGTCGGCGCCGTCGCGGTGATGAACCTCGAGGCCGTCCCGGCCGACATCCGCAAGCGCGGCGGCGTCGCCCGGATGGCCGACCCGGCCTCGCTCCAGGCGGTCATCGACGAGGTCTCCATCCCGGTGATGGGCAAGGCCCGAATCGGCCACGTGAAGGAGGCCGAGATTCTGGAGGCCGCCGGCGCCGACATGCTCGACGAGAGCGAGGTCCTGACGCCGGCGGACGACCGCTACCACATCGACAAGCGGGAGTTCACCGCCCCGTTCGTCTGTGGCGCCCGGAACCTCCAGGAGGCCCTGCGCCGCATCGACGAGGGCGCAGCGATGATTCGGACGAAGGGCGAGGCCGGCACGGGCGACGTCAACCAGGCCGTCCACCACCAGCGCAACATCAAGGGCGCCATCCGCAAGCTCGAGGGGATGAACTACGAGGAACGCGAGAAGTGGGCCCGCGAGCACGAGGCACCTGCCGAACTCGTCCACGAGACGGCCGACATGGGCCGACTGCCCGTCGTCAACTTCGCCGCCGGCGGCATCGCGACGCCGGCCGACGCCGCGCTGATGATGCACCACGGCTGTGACGGCATCTTCGTCGGTTCGGGCATCTTCGGTGCCGAGGACCCCGAGGCGATGGGCACCGCCATCGTCGAGGCCGTCAACAACTGGGACGACGCCGAGGCCCTGACAGAGATCAGCAAGAACGTCGGCAAGGGCATGAAGGGCGACGCCAACGTCGACCTGCCCGAAGAAGAGAAGATGCAGGGCCGCGGCGTCTGAGCGCCATGGCGACGCCGTCAGAGTCAGACCGGGACGCGGCGACCATCGTGGACGAGCTCGACCAGCCGATTCTGCTGTTCGACGGCGTCTGCAACCTCTGTAACGGATTCGTCCGCTTCGTCGTGCAGTTCGACGCGGCCGGCGAATTCCTGTTCGCCCCGCTGCAGTCCGACGTCGGCCAGGAGCTGTCGCGGCGACACAACCTCAAGACCGAGGACTTCGACTCGGTGGTCCTCGTCGAGGACGGCGAGGTGTACACGAAGTCGACGGCCGTGTTGCGCGTCTGTCGCCGTCTGGACGGTCCCTGGCCCCTCCTGACTCCCCTGTCGGCCGTCCCGACCGGAATCAGCGATAGCGTGTACGACCTCGTCGCCGAGAACCGCTACCGCGTCTTCGGCAAGAAAGACGCCTGTCCCGTCCCGGAACCCGAGCTTCGCGAGCGGTTCGCGAACCGGACCTTCGACTGACTGGCGACGGGACCGAACGGCCGATGCCCGACCTGTCTCCCGAGAAGACAACACACAAGACGAGTGACCCCTAGCGACAGAACATGCAGCAGTCACAGGTGGCCAGACTCACCCAGCAGGCCCTCGACCTGCTGGAGCGGCTGACGACGACCGAGGGTCGGCTCGTCGTCACCGTCGGCCTCCTCCTCGTGACGGCCATCGTCGCGCTGCTCTTCTTGCCCCTGGCGGTGCGACAGGTCCAGCGGCTCGTCAGCTCCCGCTACATGACCGGGCACGTCGCCGAGACGGCCGACGCCATCGGCGAGTACGTCCCGACGTCGTTCTCCGGCTTGCTCCTCCGGCTCGCGCAACTGAGCGTCCTGGCGGTCGCCGGCCTCGGGATGCTGGTCGTCTGGGGCCTCTTCGAGTGGGCCGTGACGCTCACGGACTTCTTCCTCTCGGCGGTCCCGGACCTGTTCAAGGGCGGGCTCTCGCTGTTCCTCGTCGTCCTCGGCTTCGCGGCCTCCGAACAGCTGAAGAAGACCGTCGCGCGCCTCGGCGATGGGTCCGACCGCATCACCCAACATCAAGAGGAGATCATCCTCCGGGTCGGGCAGGTCGTCATCGTCGTCACGGTCCTGGCCAGCGCGTTGACCCTGTGGGGCGTCAACCTCAGCGGCCTGCTCGTCGGGGCTGGCTTCCTCGGCATCGTCGTCGGGATGGCCGCCCGGCAGACCCTCGGAGCGCTCATCGCCGGCTTCGTCCTGATGTTCTCCCGCCCCTTCACCATCGGTGACTGGGTCGAGATCGGCGACAACGAGGGCATCGTCACCGACATCACCATCTTCAACACGCGCGTCGAGAACTTCGACGGCGAGTTCGTCGTCATCCCGAACGACCGCGTCGCGGACCAGGCCATCACCAACCGGAGCCAGAAGGGGCTCTTGCGCCTGACGCTGGACGTCGGCGTCGACTACGAGACGGACATCGAGTGGGCACAAGACGTCGCCCGGTCGGCGATGACCGACGTGAAACACGTCATCGACTCGCCGCCCCCGCACGTCGTCCTCAAGAACTTCGGCGACTCCGCCGTCGTGATGGAGCTCCGGTTCTGGATCGACCACCCGACGCCGCCCCGGAAGTGGCGCGCCATCTCGGCCGTCGTTCGCGAGATCAAGACGGCGTTCGACAGCGAGGGTATCGAGATTCCCTTCCCGCAGCGCACGCTCTCCGGTCGCGAGGACGGGTTCGATGCACGGGTCACGACCGAGGGAGAACGTGTGGTCGCGGACGGCGACGGAGACGGTGGCGACGATTAATCGAACAGCCCGTCGAGAACGAGTCCGAATCCGACTACCCAGCACCCCGCGAGCAGCGCGAGCGTTCCGAGGTGGAAGAGGGTCGCGTGGTCGGTCCCGAGCGTCGGTGCGGCGGTGACGGCCGCGGTGGCCGCTTCGACACCGGCCAGTGGCGCGCCCGCAGACGCGAACAGGCTGGCTGCGGTCCCGACGACGAGCGGCAGGCTCACGACGACGACGAGCAGCCCGGCTCGTTGGGCGGCCGCGCCGAGCCGTGCGGGACCGGCGGGGCGGTCCCGACTGTACGTGGACTGCCGCTGTGCCATGATAAACCATTACACACTTCGGCAGCATAAACCCCCGACCCGGTGTGTGGCGACCGCAGACGCCTGGACGACAACGCCAGAATCGCCCCACACGAGGCCTGTCAACCAACTCCATACCACTGTCGAAACTACTATCCCCGGTCGGACGTACGGGGAGGTATGAGCACTCCGCCGGGGGAGTATTACACCGACGAACGCTGGCAGAACTGGATTGACCGTATCGACGAGGAGGACGTCGACCCCGAGGACGAGGACTCGGCGCGACTCCTGTTGAACCTCCAGGACGACACAGCCATCGCCGTCGCGAAGATACTCACTGACTACGAGGACGGGACGATAGACGAAGAGACGACCCTCGGCGAGCTGGCCGGTGTCCGCGAGGTCGTGCTCTCGGAGATCAACATCGACGACGAGGAGAAACTGATGCTCATCGACGGCGTCCAGACGTCGCTCGTCTGTGTCTTCTACGCCGCCGAGGAGTACGTCGCCGAAGGCGTCGCCGACGACGCGAGCGTCGCCGAGTACGTCGAGGCCGCCGCCGACGCCGAGGCCGAAGAGGACCTCGACGCCGCGCTGGGCTACTGCGTCCAGGCCGGCACCCGCATCATCGACGGCGACGAACTCGCGATCGACGTCGCCGAGGACATCGAGTACGGCCTCGTCTCCGAGTGGGTCAACGGACTCGACAGCCTCCAGACGGCGCTCTCGGACCCGGAAGTCGTCGAGGAAGACGACGAGTAACGACTGATACTGGGGCAGCTACATTTTTACCGCCGACTCTGTAAGGCGAGAGCATGTCGCTGGTGGGTGACGAGCGTGGGCAGGCGATTCAGATAGGCGCAGTCCTGCTCTTTGGCGTGCTGATAATCTCCTTTTCGACCTACCAGGCGTTCGTTGTCCCCGACCAGAATCGGGGCATAGAGTTCTCGCACAATCAGGAGGTCCAGTCACAGATGCAGGACCTCCGAAACGCTGTCGTCTCGGTCGGCGGAATTAGGGGGTCACAGGCTGTCTCGGTACAGCTTGGTACGCGCTACCCCTCCAGAGTGATCGCGCGCAATCCCGGCCCACCGTCCGGGTCGTTACGGACTGTCGGCACGACCGAGCCGGCAGTCAATCTGCGGATAGCGAACGCGCAGGCCTCCGGCGAGACGGGCGATTTCTGGGACGAGGACCAGACGTACAACACCGGCGTGGTCAGATACACCCCCTCGTACAACCTCTACACGAGTCCCCCGGATACAGTGTACGAGAACACGGTTCTGTACAACCGCTTTCCCAGCGGCGACCTCACGCTCGCCAATCAGACGTTCATCGACGGGACCGAGATCTCGCTCGTGTTGCTCAACGGCACGCTCTCGGAGACCTCCACACGGAGTGCAACCGTCGACGTTCGGGCGGAGAGTAGCTCGACACAGACGGTAACGCTCGACGACGACGGCTCGCCCATAACGATTACGTTCGCTTCGACTCGCTCGGCGGACTACTGGACGTTTCTCGAAAACACGCAGTCCAGCGTCACCGACGTCCGTCCGGCCGGAAGCGTGAACGGGCTCTCCCTCGTGACGGTCGAACTCGACGACAGCCAGTCCTACCAGGTGCAGTTGACCAAGGTGGGTGTCGGAACGGGTGTCACCGACGAGGACACGGCGTACCTGACCGACATCTCGGGGGACGGACGGCCGGTTTCGCAGGGTGAGAGCATCGCACTGACGCTCGAAGTCCGTGACCGGTTCAACAATCCGCCGGACAACGCGACCACGATGCAGGTGACCGCCGAGGTGGCCGGTAGCGGTTCGCTTCAGTCGACGACACAGACACCCGACGAGGACGGCCAAGTGACGTTCGTCTACGAGGCAACCGGGACGACGGGCGACCAGGAAATCCGGTTCAGCTACGTCGGTATCGACAGCGATTTCGACGCGACGACGCCACAGGACGTCTCGATGACGGTGGACGTGACATCTGGCTCGGGTGGTGGTGACGGCACGGCACCCGCGTTCAGTTCCGGTCCCACTGCAAGCCCGTCGACCGTCACAGCGGGAACCAACTTCGACCTCACCGCGACACTGGATGACGTCGGGAACGGTGGGACGGATATCACCGGTACGTCCTGGAGCGATGGGCAAGGAAACAGTGGGACGTTCACCGCTGACGACGGCGAGTTTGACCAGCCGACCGAATCAGTGAGCGACACGGGTATCGACACAACCGGGTGGGACGCTGGTGACCACACCATCACTGTGACCGGAACTGACGGTAACGAGAACACTGCGAGCGCGACGGTGACGGTCACCATCGAAGACAGCGAATCGTCCCCGCCGTCCGTCTCGAGTCTGACCGTGGAGAGCACTGGTACTGGTATGGGTTCGAGTCAGAACGTCAATGGACTCGACTTCGATTACGAATTCACCGATGAAAGCGGTATCAGTACTGTCACCACGACGGCTTCGAACAGCGACATCGAAACTGTTAGCGATACACAGAATGCTGGTGGGAGCTCGCCGTATGCGAACACGCCATCCCTGACGTTCGGTAATACCCAGTCCGATATATCAGTAACCGTAGAGATCGAAGATACAGTCGGCAATACCCTCACCTGTACCGCGACGATTACTGACAAGGGACAGACCAGGAGCGAGAGTGGTGGTGGGTTCACATGCTCCTGATAGGTGGATAGGCGAGCACTCGACTGCCGAGCATAACGGTCGAATTCCACAATCGTCGAAACGCTGGTCGACAGTCTCTTGTAGGCACATGCGCACTCTCCAGACATGACTGCAGTCGGCATCGACGCGATAGAAATCCGAACAGGAAAACTCAAACTCGACCTCGCGGAGACGTTCGCCCCGGCACAGGGCGACGACCCGGGGAAGTACACGAAGGGGCTGGGGCTGCACGCCTCCTCGTTCCCGGACGTCTACGAGGACATCGTGACGATGGGGGCCAACGCCGCCCATCGCCTGATGGAGCGCAAGGGTCTCTCGCCCCAGGACATCGGGCGCATCGACGTGGCCACAGAGAGCGCCTTCGACAACTCCAAGCCCGTCTCGACGTACATCGCCGGCTGTCTCGAGCAGGTGTACGACGGCGACTTCCACCACGCCAACAAGGGCGAGCGGAAGTTCGCTTGTATCTCCGGCACCCAGAGCCTCGACGACGCCTACAACTGGATTCGCGCCGGGCGCAACCGGGGTCGGTCGGCCATCGTCATCGCCACCGATACGGCGCTCTATGCTCGGGACGACCCAGGCGAGGCGACCCAGGGAGCCGGTGCCGTGGCGATGCTCGTCAGCGAGGAGCCGAGCCTCGTCGAGCTCTCGGCCGAGCAGGGCTTCGGGAGCGCCGACGAGACGGATTTCCTCAAACCAAACCAGCAGTTCCCCTCCGTCGACGGGAAGCGCTCGGTGAACGTCTACCTGGCGCGGATGCGCGAGGCGCTCGACGACTACGCATCGGTGGCCGGCGACATCCACCCCGAGGACTACCCGCTGGTACCGTTCCACACGCCGTTCCCGGGGATGGTCCGGAAGGCCGCGGCGCTGGGCTACCGCCACATCGTCCGCGGGACGGACGTCGAGGACCTGCTCGCCGAGGAGATCGGCCACCAGCCGATGCCCGAGGACTTCGAGACCGACGACGAGTGGCACGCCGCCATCAAGGAGTACACCGACGCGCTGACCGAGACCGAGCGCTATCAGGACTGGTACGCCGACACCATCGAACCGACGCTCGACATCGCCCGGCACGTGGGCAACTGGTACACCGGGTCGGTCCACCTCGCGCGCGCCTCGGGACTGAAACACGCCCGCGAACACGGCCGTGAGTTAGCCGGCCAGCAGCTCCTGGTGGCCTCCTACGGGTCGGGCGCACAGGCCGAAGTCCACGCCGAGCGCGTGGTCCCCGGCTGGGAGGCGGAGATCGCCCAGCTGAACATCGACGAACAGATTCGGAACCGCCACGAGCTCACGTTCGCGGAGTACGAGCAGGTTCACGACGTCCACAACCACGACCAGGAGTCCGACGCCGAGGAGTTCACCGCGCCCGAACAGGAGTTCGTCTTCGACGGGTGGGGCCGCATGGGCGAGCGCAAGTACCGCTACGTCGAGTAACGCCGCGGCGTGTCGTTCGTCGCCGAGTTTTGCGAGGCAACGGCACGGAGAATACACAGGAGACGGGTCCAGACCCCGTCCGCGTCAGGAGACTCAGGGGAGCGACCGCAAGCCGGCGAGCAGCTCGTCGAGGTCCACGTTCGTGACCGCAAGCGAGAAGTCGTCGATGCGGGCGAGGTCCTCGGCGTGTTCCCACACCGAGTCGCTGTCGAGTCCGTGCAGGATGACCGCGTTGGGCGTCGGCGAGACGACCCGGAGGGCGACCAGCGGTGACTCGCCCCGGGTGACGTTCGTGAACACGAGCGCCCGGTTGGTCGACTGGCCGTAGAGCTGGTAGAACTCGTCGGAGGAGAGTCGGGTGATGGCCGCGATGGAGTTGATGACGGTGTGGCCCGCGACCGAATCCTGCCCCCCACGGGTGAGCTCCTCGGCCCCGATGGCCTCGTACACCCGGTCGACGCCGACGTTGGCCGAGTACTCCCGCAGGTCGTGGACGACATCGCTGTCGAACCCGGCCGAGAGGACGCGCGCGTGCTGGCGGATGTGTTCCCCGCCCCGCTGTTCGTCGACGTCGAGGAGTCCGTCGATCAGCCGCCGGACGATGCCGATGCCGGGGTTGTCGCGCCGGCCGCTCTCGTAGTCGGAGATGACCGACGGTGAGACCCCGATGTGGTCGGCCAGTTCCGTCTGTGGCACCTCGAAGTCCGTGCGCCACTTCCTGAGCGTCGCGCCGGGGTCGTCGCTCAGCGCGACCTCACCGGCCATCTTCTCGGCGAGCTGGGCTCGTGTTCCCCGGACCATTGAGTCACAGGGTTGGCAGACTGGGACTAAAGCGTATCGGAACGCGAGTCGTTCGGGCGTTCAGGCCGCCGTTATCGTCTCTCTGACGACGACGCTCCCGGTCGGTTCGTGGACGATGGTCACCTCGATGGAGTCACCCGGACGTATCGTCCCGCCGCCGGCGTTCAGCTGGATGGCGACGGCCGTGCCGGCGCTCCAGCGTCGGCCCCCGTCCGCGACGACGCCACCGACGCAGTTGTCGTAGACGGCGTTGTGGTCGTCGTCCACGACGTTCTCGTCGGCCAACTGCGTGCCGGCCACTGGCAACCCACGGATTCGTGCGCTCGCATCCCTGGCCGGTAGGCTGACGACGATAGCGAGGGTCTCGGGTTCGATGGGGTCACCGCCCTCGTGTGTCACCCGGACCACGTTCTCCCCACATCCGACTGAGGGGCCGGTCTCGAACGTCGCCGTCGAGTGAGCGACCGACGGAGTAGGGGTGAGCCGTCCTGTGTCGATGCCGCCCACAGCCCCGGCGACCACCGCGACGAGTGCAACCGTGAGTCCGGTGAGGAGGACGACGCCGACGACGGCCGTCGTCGCCCGCTGGCTGCTCTCTAGTCGCGCTCTGTCGGGCACACGACGCGCTGGTCCCGTCCTGGTACAAAAACGGTCGCCCGTCAGTCACTCGACCAGCGCGGCCCCGACGACTGCACCGAGGCTACCGAACACCAGCGGGTAGACGAGACCGGCCAGCACAACGGCCGTCAGGAGCGTCGGCGACCCGCCGCTGTTCTGGCCGACGCTGACGGTGAACAGGAGCGCGCCAATCACGGTGGCCGGGAGATAGCCCAGCGCGACGGCAGGACCGGCTCTGAGCGCGTCGCCGACGTCGGTCACACCGCTCAGGCGCGCGATGGCCAGTCCCGCCGCGGTCAGGAGCGCCGGTGGGATCACGTACAGCACCGCCGACAGCGAATCGGACTCGGTGATGAAGTTCACCGCCTCGGTACCGCCCAGCAGCGGCACGTCGACGGTGACCGTCGTCGTGACGAACTGTGCGTTGAAGAATATCCAGCCGACGACCTTCCAGGCCGCGTTCTCGTCGCCGAAGGCCTCCACGAGCCCGGTCAACAGCGATTCCTGGACGGTCGAGATGGTGAGGGCGTAGACGAACACGTACGCGAGGACGAACGCCACGAGGCCGGCGACAGCGCCGGCTGCGAGGCGACGGCGTGTATCGTTCATTGGCAAGTCCGTCGAGTCGCTCCGGTGGAAAGTGCCTTCTGGCCGACCGACTGCTGAACCCGCGACCGCGCTCGTGGCGTGTCCCTCCACAACCCCTAAACGCACCCCCGACCAACCCACGCCAATGACCGACTGGACGGAGAAGTACCGCCCGACAACCCTCTCGGAGGTCCGGGGCAACGACAAGGCCCGGGACGCCTTCGAGGAGTGGGCCCGGACGTGGGACGACCACCGGAAGGCGGTCATCCTCCACGGCTCGCCGGGTGTGGGTAAGACCTCTGCCGCCCACGCGCTGGCGTCGGACCTGGGCTGGCCGACAATCGAGCTCAACGCGAGCGACTCGCGGACGAAGGACGTCATCGAGCGGGTCGCCGGCGAGGCGGCGAAGTCCGGGACGCTCACCGGCGGGGGGAAAGGACGGCGCCTGGTCATCATGGACGAGGCCGACAACATCCACGGCAACGCCGACCGCGGCGGGGCGCGTGCCGTGACGGCACTGGTCAAGGAGGCCAGCCAGCCGATGGTGCTCATCGCCAACGAGTTCTACGACATGTCCAACGGCCTCCGGAACGCCTGCCGCGACATCGAGTTCCGCGACGTCTCGCCGCGCTCTATCGTCCCCGTCCTCAGGGATATCTGCCGGAAGGAGGACATCGAGTACCAATCCGACGCGCTGCAGAAAATCGCCGACCAGAACGCCGGCGACCTCCGGGGCGCGGTCAAGGACCTCCAGGCGCTGGCAGAGACGACCGAGCGGCTCACCGTCGAGGACGTGGTGACCGGCGAGCGCGACACGACCGAGGGCATCTTCGAGTACCTCGACGTCGTACTGAAAGAGGCCGACGCAGAGACGGCGCTGAAGGCCAGTTACGACGTCGACGAGACACCTGACGACCTCATCAACTGGATCGAGGACAACATGCCCAAGGACTACGAGGGGGCCGAACTCGCCCGCGCCTACGCCGCCCTCTCGAACGCCGACCAGTGGCTCGGGCGGGTCCGCGAGACGCAGAACTACTCGTTCTGGCGTTACGCGGGCGACGCGATGACGGCCGGCGTCGCCGCCGCCCGCGATGGGACCAAGGGTGGCTGGACCCGCTACGGCCCGCCGAGTTACTGGTCGAAGCTCGGGCGCTCGAAGGGGGCGCGGAACACCCGCGATTACATCGCTCAGCAGATCGCCGTCGTCGACGGCGTCTCGATGCGAACCGCGCGTCGCGAGATTATGCCCTTCCTCTCGACGATGACGCACCACTGCCGGAACCGCGAGCTGACGGTGGCGATGGCCGCCGCATACGACCTGGACGCAGACCACGTCGCCTACGTCACCGGGTCGGGCAAGGACACCAACAAGGTCCAGTCCATCGTCGAGGACGCCGAGGCACGAACGGCGGACGCGGCCGTCGAACACTCCGGCGGCGCGTTCGAGGGCGCGAGCGCGACGGGACCGGACGAGGACGACAGCGCGGCCGACGAACCCGAAGGCAGCGAGTCGACGGGCGACCAGCAGGCGACGCTGATCGGAGAGGACAGCGAGGACGCGGACGCCACAGACGAGGAGCCGTCGAAAGAAGCGAAAGCCGAGGACGACGACCAGCAGTCCGGCCTCTCCGATTTCATGTGACCGCGGCGCCCCGTCTCAGGCCTGTCGCTTCCCGCCGAGCCCGGGGAGCGCGGTCCGCGTCTCCACCCCGTTCATCAGGACGGACGCGGAGATGACCAGCGCCAGGTAGAACAGCGCTGCGAGGATGTACAGCTCGGTGTAGCGGAACGTGTCGTTGGCGATGGATTCGGCCTGGAAGAACAGCTCGCGGACCGTGATGAACGCCGCGAGCGAGGAGTACTTGATGAGGTAGACCAGCTCGTTCGACCAGCCGGGGATGGCGTAGCGAAGGCCCTGCGGGAGGACAACGTAGCGGATGCCGTCGACCTTCGAGAGCCCGATGGCCCGCGCGGCGGTCAGCTGGCCGACGTCGACCGACTCCAGCGCCGAGCGGATGTACTCGGCCTGGTAGGCGGCGCTGTTGAGCGTGAAGCCGATGATGGCCACCCAGGCGGCCGTCCCCGGGACGTAGCCGACGCCGACGCCGGGCACCTCCCGGATGATCTGGGTCAGCGGCAGCCCGAAGTAGAGTACGAACAGCTGCGCGAGCAGCGGCGTCCCGCGGATGAGCTCGGTGTAGGAAAGCGAGAGCCAGCGGAGGCCCCGGCCGCCGTAGACCCGGGCCACCGACAGCGGCACCGCGAGGACGAAGCCGAGCGCGATACCGCCGACGGTGAGGACGATAGTGAGCCACGCGCCACGGGCGAGCGCCGGCAGCGACGGAATCGACCCGACGACGAAGGAGACGAGGCCGGCGGCGAACTCGAGGGGCGCGCCCAGCAGCCCCAGCGACGCGGCCGTCGAGAGCAGCGACTCCCTGATGGCCTCGAACGGTGCGACGGGGAAGAACGACTGGTCTCTGGGCACGGCCAGGCGCTCGGGGAGGAAGAAGTCGTTGACCCAGCGTGCGACGAGCCAGCCCCAGAACGCCGCAATACCGATGAGAGCCCACGGCTGGTCGGTGTCGACGGTGACGGTCGTCCGGACCTCGTCGGCGACAGACGGCTCGTCGGTGCTCATCGGTCGTGTTCTGCCTGTAGTCCGGTGAGGAACGCCTCGGTCCGGTCGTGTTCGGGGTTCTCGAACAGCTGTTCCGGCGGCCCGGACTCGACGACGGTGCCGTTGTCGAGGAAGTGGATGTCGTCGGCGGCCGAGCGGGCGAAGCCCATCTCGTGGCTGACGACGAGCATCGTCATCCCCCGTTCGGCGAGGTCACGCATCACCGCGACCACCTCGCCGACGAGTTCCGGGTCCAGCGCGCTGGTCGGTTCGTCGAACAGCATCAGTTTGGGTTCCATCGCGAGCGCGCGAGCGATGCCGACGCGCTGCTGTTGCCCGCCGGAGAGCTCGGCCGGGTACGATTCCGCTTGCGCGGCGAGGCCGACCTGTTCTAGATGTTCCATCGCCCGCGCCTCGGCTTCGGCCTTCGGGACGCCGAGCACCCGTTTCAGCCCGAGCGTGATGTTCTCGGCGGCCGTGAGGTGGGCAAAGAGGTTGAAGTCCTGGAACACCATCCCGACGTCCTGCCGGAGCTCGTTGACGTCCGTCTCGGGGCCGTACACCGGCCGGTCGTCGAGCCAGATGTCGCCGCTGTCGATCTCGGTCAGCCGGTTGATACAGCGCAGCATCGTCGACTTCCCGCTGCCGCTGGGGCCCATAAGGACGTCGACGTCCCCCTGGTCCATCCCGAAGCTGACGCCTTTCAGTACCTCCTCGTCGCCGTAGGACTTGTAGACGTCCTCGACTCGTAGCAGTGTCATGCGGAATCACCGGAGGGAATCGCGTAGTAGTCCGACAGCCGGTCCAGCCCGCGGTTCGTGGCGAAGGTCAGCACGAAGTAGATGGCGCTGATGGTCAGGAACACCTCCAGGACGGCCGTCGACCGACCGCTCTGAGTGAACAGGTCGTTCCCCCGGGTCAGCAGCTCGGCGAGGCCGATGGCGAACGCGATGCTGGTGTCTTTCAGGACGATGGTGAACTCGTTTTGAAAACCCGGCATGCTCCGGCGAAGCGCCTGTGGGACGACGACGTAGCGGATGGACTCGAACCGGCTCAGACCCACCGACCGGGCCGCCTCCATCTGCCCCTCGTCGACGCTCTGGAGCGCGCCGCGGAAGATCTGTGACTGGTAGGCCGCGCTCCGGAGGCCCAGCCCGACCGTGGCCGTGACGAACGCCGACTGCGAGATTGAGACGACGAAGAAGAGGACGAGCATGATGACGACAATAGGCGTCCCGCGAAGGATAACGCCACTCGTGCTGACCACCCGCTCTAAGATGCCATCGCCGTACACTTCGAGCGCTCCCGCCGGGAATCCAGCGAGGAAGCCAAGCAACAGACTGGTCAGGGTCAGGCCGACGGTGATGCCCGCACCTGCAAGCAGGTAGTCGAAGTTCCCGAAGACGAACGCCCAGTCACCAGCCTGGAGCATGGCGTTACTGGCCGAACCACTCGCCGGTCAGTTCCTGGTACGTCCCGCTCTCGCGGACCGCCGCCAGCCCGTCGTTGAGGGCGGACTGACGGGCGTCGTCGTCCGTGCGGACGCCGAAGCCGAACTGTTCGCCGGTCTCGTAGGTGAACGCCACCTCGACGGGGCGGTTGGCGGCGAACGTCTCGGCGACCGGGACGTCGATGACGACGGCGTCGACGTTGCCGTTCTCTAAGTCCTGGATGGCCAGCACGTAGTTGTCGTACGCGTTGTACTGGTTCTCGGTAATCACGTCGCCGACGAGCTCGTCCTGGACGACGCCCTCGCCGGTCGTCCCCTTCTGGGCACCGATGGGTCGGTCGCTCAGGTCCCCGAGCGCGCCGGGCGAGAAGTCGCCGTCCGCCCGGACGACGATGGCCTGGTCGGAGGAGTAGTACGGGTCGCTGAAGTCGATGGTCTGGTCGCGCTCGTCGTTGATGGTCATCCCGGCGGCGATGACGTCGATGTTGTTGTTCGTGAGCGCGGGGATGAGCGAGTCGAACTCGAACTCCTCCCAGCCCTCGAACTCGTAGTCCGTCTCGTTGACCACGGCCTCCAGCAGGTCGATGTCGAAGCCGACGAGTTCGCCGCCCTCCTTCATCTCGAACGGCGGGAAGCCGGGTGCGGTACCGGCCGTGATGGTCTGTGAACTACCCCCACCGCCGCCGGAACAGCCAGCGACAGAGAGCGCTACTGCCGTCCCGCCGACGGAGGCGAGGTACTTCCTACGTGAAAGGTTGGACTCTGACATACTCCCAATGATGGCGAGGGCCCGAATATGTGTTACGAACCTGGCCGAATTGGCGACCGCGCCTCAGTCGTCGGCGCTGGCGGGCGCGCTCGTCTCGGTCCGGACGCTCTCGGCGTCGGTCCCCGTGTCGGTGTAGGCCCAGGCCGTCCCGGCGACGAGGGCCGTCAGAATCGTCAGTGCCGCGGCGTGGTGCAGGACCTGTGCGACCGCGCCGAAGTTGAAGATGGTGTTCGCACCGAGCAGCACCTGGACCGGCAGGACGGCCAGTGCGATGCCCGTGGCGTACTTCACCCGCTTGGAGTACGACCCGCGCCAGGCCCCGACAGTCGACCCGAGGATGAGGAAGCCGGTGATCATCGCCACGAATCGGTGGAACCACTCGATGAAGCTCATCCAGTTGGCGGGAAAGAGGCCGAGCCACCCGTCACAGAACGGCCACCGACCCGCGCAGGTCAGTCCAGCACCGACGGCGCCGGTGTAGACGCCCAGCAGGATGAGCGCGAACGTCAGCGCCGTCGTCGCCGCCAGCAGTCGCCGAAAGCGGACGGTCATACTCGATGTTCAGTACTGTGGGTATATATTTTCGGCCCTTTGGCTCGACAGTGTTTAGGTGTGAGTTGTCGGGAGTACACAGCCAGAAAGCCCCGAGTCCATCAATTAACCACGACCCTGACTCGGCAACGTACTGGTGGCACGTGCACACGAAACACCGCAGTTTTGTTCTTCGAAGCCAATATTCGACCAATGAGCTTCGTCCATCCAGACGAACTGGAGCGCCGGCTCGGGCCGTCGTCGGGGGAGGAGCCGTTCGTCCTCGACATCAGACCGTCGACGGCCTTCAGCGAGCGAGCGATCGAGGGGAGCCACAATATTCCGGTCTACGGCGACCTGCGACGTGGGGACGAAGCGGCACTCCGTGAGCGCCTGGACGAGGTCCCGGCCGACAGGGACGTCGTCGTCGTGTGTAAGATGGGCGTCGTCGCGAAACGAGCGACGGCACTGCTCGACGAGCACGGGTACGACGCGGCGACGCTCCGTGGCGGGATGAGCGGGTGGAACGGCTACCAGACGGGGTCGCTGACCTACAAGCTCCGGTCGCTGCTCTGGAAGTTGCGATAACGGCTGGGCGGCAGTGCCGCCGCAGTCGTCCGACGCACTCGTCTAAGATTATCTCAATCCCCGAATCCGCGAGTCGCTTCGCTGCCGCTCAGCCGACTCGCTCGTCCAGAATGAGCCTCGTCTTCGTACTCACGACCTCCTCCAGCTCCCGCGCCTGCGTGATGAGGTCGTTGACCGCGCCCGTGTCGGCGGCGTCGACGACGACGACGATGTCCTGCTCGCCCGAGACCTGCCAGACGAAGTCGACGGCGGGCCACTCGGCGATGTGGTCGGTGACGGCAGCCGTGTCGACGTCGACGTCGACGCCGACCTCTATCATCGCCTTGACGTTGCCCGTGCTCGTCGCCACGGTGAACCGTTCGATGACGCCGTCGTCGACGAGACTCTCGACGCGGTTGCGCACGGTCCCCTCCGAGGTCCCCACCTCGTCGGCGATCTCCGTGTAGGGGGTTCGGGCGTCCCGGCGGAGTATCGAGAGTATCTGGCTATCGAGGTCGTCCATCGAGATTGGAACCTACCCAGCCCCCCGACTTGAGGATTACGAAATTCGTAACTCGACTTCGAAAGCAACCCTTATGAGTCAACATAGTATACGCTTCTCGTAATGGCTGACGCATACGTAGCACTGGAGGGTGAGCGCGTCATCGAGGCCCGTGCTCGCTCGCCAGGGACGGCCCGCGGCGAAGTGGTGTTCACGACCGCCTACACCGGCTACGAGGAGAGTCTGACCGACCCCTCCTACGAGGAGCAGATCCTCACGTTCTCGTACCCGCTCATCGGGAACTACGGCGTCCGAGAGGAACGCTTCGAGTCCGACCGCGTCCACCCGCGCGGCGCGGTCGCACGCGAGTTCACGGACGACGTCGCCGAGTGGCTCGAGAGCGAGGGCGTCCCCGCCGTCGACCATCTCGACACGCGCGACATCGTCACCGAGATTCGCGACGAGGGGGCGATGAAGTGTGGTATCGCGGCCGGTCCGGACGCGACCCCTGAAGACGCGCTCGCGGAACTGCGCGAGTGCAAGCACATGTCCGACCACACCGAGATCGGCGCGCAGGTCTCCGTGCAGGACGTCGAAGTCAAGAACGAGGACGGCGACGGCGCGACCGTCGCGCTCGTCGACTGCGGCGCGAAGGGCTCTATCATCGAGTCGCTGGTCGAGCGCGACGCCGTCGTCCACGTCCTCCCCCACGACGCGACCGAGGCCGACGTCGAGGCCATCGACCCCGACCTCCTGTTCGTCTCGAACGGCCCCGGCGACCCGAAGAACTTCGAGGAAGCCGGCGAGCTCGTCGAGAAGTACGTCGGCGAGGTTCCGCTGGCCGGCATCTGTCTGGGCCAGCAGGTCGTCGCGAACGCGCTGGGTGGCCAGACCGAGAAGATGGAATTCGGCCACCGCGGCGTCAACCAGCCGGTGCGCGACCTCCGCTCGAACAAGGTCGTGATGACGACCCAGAACCACGGCTACACCGTCGCCGACCCCGGCGACAAACTCGACGTGACGCAGGTCAACGTCAACGACGACACGCCCGAGGGGCTGGAGAACGACGACCTGAACATCATCACGCGTCAGTACCACCCCGAGGCACATCCCGGCCCGCACGACTCGCTGGGCTTCTTCGACGACGTGCTCGGGATGACAGGGCAGTAGCGAGGAGCCGAGGGAGCGAAGCGACCGGGGGTCCTCGAACCGGAACTGCGAGTGAAACGAGCCGTGGAGGAATAGCGAGGACTCGAACGTAGTGAGAGGCCTCGGCGGTCGCGAGCGGGGAGCAAAGCGACCCGCGAGCAGCGAGTGATGCGACCGACGGGTGACCCAGCGGTCAGTCGGACTTGTCGACCGGATTCCCCCGGTACATCACCGTGAACTCTTCGTCTGCGGCCCCGTCCGTCGCTTCGTCGTCGTCCGTCGCGTCGCTGTCCGCACTCGCAGCCGTCGCCACGGGATTCCCGCGATACATCACGCGGCTGGCACCGTCGTCCCCGTCGTTGGTTCGGGGCGTGTCCTGCTGTCGGGCTTCGATGAACGACGTCGTCTGGTCGAGGAGCGTCGCGTCCGTCTTGCGGTGGACCCAGCAGTGGTACTCCTTTCGCGGCGTCCGGAGGACCAGCCGGTTCGCGCGGAGGCCGGTCTTGTACTCGGTCGCGGCGACCGTGTCGTGTGGCACCTCGATCACCTCGTCGCCCGAGTCCTGTCCGACGAGACAGAGCGTGCGCCGACCCGTAACGAGAACGAGCGTGTGGTACTCGCCGTCGGGCGACACCGTATTTCGCTTGGTTCCGAGCCCGATACCTCGCTTGCGGTTCGTCAGAATGTAGGCCGGCGCCTCGGTCTGTTCGAGGTACGTAATCGGCGGTTCGTTCAGCGGCGGCGATTCGGAGAACCGCCCCTCCCGCCCGGCGAGAAGGTCCATCGTCACCGAGCGATGCGGCGCCATCTCGGCCAGCGTGAACGCCCTATCGACGACCCGTCGGTCGGTCATCGTCCCTCGAACCCGATAGTGCGTCCGTCCGTGACACGGTCCATGCCGCTGGAACTCGCTCCGCCATCATCATTATTTCGGAGATGGAACGTTTTTCGTCGCTTGTGTACGATGATTATCAGAAAAACCGCCGCTAAAGCGAGGATATAGTTCCAAATCGGGAGTAATTGTAAACGTCTTAAATCAGTGTTCGGCTTCGTAGGGTCCAGCAGCGACGTCGACAGCGGCTGACGGTCGCCTCGACCACGGGCGAGCGGAACCGTCAGCCGTCGTCGAAGCGCTCGGCCCACGGAGCGAGTACTGCGGTGACGGCCTCGTTCATCGGCACCTCGACGTCGACCGCCTCGGCGTGGTCGACCACTGCCGCGTTGAGCGCTTCGAGTTCCAGGGGCTTCTCGTGAGTCAGGTCGTAGTGCAGCGACGAGTAGGCGTCCGAATCCAGGTCCTGGGCGAATCTCATCCACTCCTCTGTGGTTGCCTCGGGCAGGTCGACGCCCTCGGCGCGCGCGACCGCACAGACCTCTTCGACGATGCGACGGTACATCGTCCACGAAGCATCTGTCTCGCGGATGTCTCCCAGGGGGAGGCGAGTTGCGGCCGTCATCCCGGAGTGTGCGCAGATGAACGCGAACTTGCGCCACAGCTCGACGGTGATGTCGTCAGCGAGGACGGCGTCGACCCCCTCGCACTCGCCGAGGGCCGTGTCCAGCGCCTGGATTCGGTCGGTCCGTGCGCCGTCGAGTTCGCCGTAGACGAACCGGGCCGGGCCGCCGGTGTGCTCGATGACGCCGGGCGAGCCGATAGTCGAGAAGATGTACGAGACGCCGCCGACGACGTGTGATTCGCCGATCGCCTCGGCGAGCCACTGCTCGTTGTCGACGCCGTTCTGCAGGGAGACGACGGCGGTGTCCGCGCCAAGCAACGGGTCGAGCTGCGTCGCGGCCTCGCGGGTGTCCTGAGCCTTCACGCAGACGAGGACGTAGTCACAGACTCCAACGTCGGCGGGGTCGTCGGTCGCTGGGCAATCCACTGT
Organism: Haloarcula ordinaria; assembly: GCF_029338275.1. Taxonomy (NCBI): domain Archaea; kingdom Methanobacteriati; phylum Methanobacteriota; class Halobacteria; order Halobacteriales; family Haloarculaceae; genus Haloarcula; species Haloarcula ordinaria. The sequence continues at coordinate 3,090,017 of NZ_CP119789.1, forward strand.
AGTGTCGCCGAGACCGCTCTCGAGTCGCAGGCCGTCGACCTTGAGCGCCGACAGGTGGTCGCCGCGCGCAATCAGGTGGACCTCGTGGCCCGCGTCGGCGAGGCGGGCCCCCAGATAGCCGCCGATGCCACCGGCACCGAACACTGCGAACTTCATACTCGGGCTACGCCGGTACGCCGGGTAATTGTTTGGCCCTGGCGCTCCCCGGACTAGCCGAGGACTACGAAGGCACCGACGGGGGGACCGAGCGCGAACCGAGGGCGATTCGAGGGCCCCGGTGGCCGGTCACAGTCGTACCCGCGCTTCGGTCCCCTCGTCGTCGGAGGTCAGCTCGATGTCCCCGCCCAGTATCGACAGCCCCCAGCTGACGATCCAGAGCCCGATACCGGTGCCGTGCTCCAGTGCGGTCTCACGGCCGTTGAGAATCGGCTGGAGTTCCGAGGCCGAGATACCCGGGCCGTCGTCCCTGATCCTGATTTCGCCGGTCGCCGACCCGTCGGTCACGGCGCTCAGCGAGACGCGCACGTGTGGCTCCGGGTCGGCGTGAACGAGCGCGTTCTCGAGCAGGCCGGAGACGACGAGTGAGAGGATGCGGTCGTCCGTCTCGACGGTGACCGGGTCGGTCGGTACGTCGAGGTCGATGGTCGCGTCGGGGTGCTCCACCTCGAAGTCCTCGACGAGCCGGGTGAGCAGTCGGGTGATGTCGACCCGGTCCACACGGACCTCCCGCTCCCGCAGGCGTTCGAACTCCCGGGCCTTCTCACCGGTGGCGAGCAGGCGGTCGCCGCTGTCCAGAACCGACGCCGCCGACGACGTGATCTGCTCGTCGTCGCTCCGGTCGGCGATGACCTCCGCGTGGCCCTGGATGACGGTCATCTCGTTGCGGAGGTTGTGTCGGATGACGCGGTTGAGGACGTCCAGGCGCTGCTCGCGTTCGCGTTCCCGGGTGACGTCGTTGAACACAAGCGTGCGGCCGACAGTGACGTCGGCCGGGTCGGTCAGCGCGGAGACGACCACGACGAACTCCCGGTCGCGGCCGTCGACGGTGACCGTGACGTGCTGGCGGTCGGCGTCGGTATCGATGTCGTCCTCGAAGAGGTCGGCCAGGGGCACCCACAGTCCCGAGTCGGGGTCGAGCTCGAATGCGTCTGCGGCGGCGGTGTTGATGCTCACGACGCGGTCCGTGGTGTCGAGGACGATGACCGGGTTCCCGATGTCGTCGATGACGGAGCGCTCGGCCGCACGCTTCGTCGTCGGACTCGTCACGAACATGTTGCTCCCGACGAACGCGTAGGCGTCGAGGACGACGTGGAACACGAACAGTGCCGGGGCGAGGTTGAGCTAGGGGACCGGACCGAGGCCGAGGAGCCAGGCGACGAACCCGACCGACGGCGGGACCGTGCTGAGCGCGACGGCGGTCGCCTCGCTCTGGTAGAGGCGGCCGTAGTTCACGACTGTCTCGACGAGCAGGAGGACGCCGACGCCGGCAGCGACCAGTCCGAAGACCATCGGGACGTACAGCACGGCCGTCGGTTCGTAGGCCAGGCCGGCCAGCCCCCACGTCGGAACGACCCGAGCGTTCGCCCAGAGCAGGTCGTGGTACGGGTGGGTCAACAGGAGCTCACTGGCGGCCGCGGGGACCGAGAGCAGTACCGCCGGCTGCCAGGTCTCGGCGGTCACGGCTCGGCCGGTGTACCGCAGCGCGAACAGGAGGAACAGCGGTCCGGTCCACACGGACCCGACGAGCCACAGCGCCTCTAGGTGGACGCGCAGGGAGCGGTCGAAAACGAGCAGTCCCGAGCTGTAGGCGAGACACCAGAGTGCAACACCGAGAAACGACAGCAGGAACCAGCGAACACCAGGGCTACTGCGGTGGCGATAGAGGTAGCCGGCGAGGCCGAGCGCCCCCACGCCCGCGACCATCCCGCTTCCGACGGCCAGCGTGCCGAGTTGGACCCCTGGCAATGATTGGTTTACAACGGAGGACTTGAATACAAAAGGTCTTCTGGTATTTCTCGCCGTGGGCAGTCCGCGGCCGCGACGGGAGCCGCTCTCAGTCGGCGCCCCACTGACGGGTGGTCTTCGGGCGCTCGCTGATGGCCTGGACCGCGAGGGGCTGGTCGTTGGAGTTGATGGCCTCCAGCGCGGCCTCGGCGCTCTCGATGGTCGAGAAGTACGTCACCGTGTTCTCGACGCAGGCCTCGAGCACGTCGCGGTTGCGCGAGGCGACGAGGTCGATCTCGTCGTTCTCGATGGCGTCGACGACGGCGTCGACGTCCGCGTAGTCCTCGAGGTCCTGGACCTCGAAGTGCTCCTCGTAGCCCAGCACGGGGAGGTCGACCAGCGCCGTCCCGTCGAGTGGGATGGGTTTGCCGACGCACATCTGTGCTTTCTGGTAGGCCTTGCCGAAGGAGCCGGCGGTGCCCATGACCTCACCAGTCGACTTCATCTCCGGCCCGAGACGCGGGTCGGAGCCCGGCAGACGGTCGAACGGGAGCACGACCTCCTTGACCGAGACCTGTTCGGGAATCTGCTCCTCGACGTCCAGCTCTTCGAGGGTCGCACCGGCCATCACCTTCGCTGCGAGTTTCGCAATCGGGACGCCGGTGGTCTTCGAGATGAACGGGACGGTCCGTGAGGAGCGCGGGTTCGCTTCGAGGACGTACACCTCGCCGTCGCGCACCGCCAGCTGGACGTTCAGCAGGCCGACCGTGTCCAGCGCGTCGGCGATGTCCTCGGTGACCTCGCGGATGCGCGGCATGACGTCCTTGATCTCCTGTGAACGTGGCGGAATCATGCAGGCCGAGTCGCCGGAGTGGACCCCGGCCGTCTCGACGTGCTCCATCACGCCGCCGATGAGGACGTCGTCCTCGTCGGCCACTGCGTCGACGTCCAGTTCCACGGCGTCGGCCAGGAACTCGTCGACGAGGATGGGCTTGTCCGGCGAGACGCGGACGGCTTCCTCGATGTAGGTCTGCAGGTCGTCGTCGTTGTAGACGACGTCCATCGCGCGACCGCCCAGCACGTAGGAGGGGCGGACGAGCACCGGGTAGCCGATGTCGTGAGCGAGTTCGAGCGCTTCATCCTCGGAGGTGGCGGTGCCACCCTCGGCCTGGGCGATGCCGAGCTCGTCCATCAGCTTGTTGAAGCGGTCGCGGTCTTCGGCGAGGTCCATCGCGTCGACGGAGGTCCCCATGACTGCACAGTCGAGGCCGCGACGCTGGAGTTCCTGCTCTAACGGGTGACCGATGTCGACGGACGTCTGGCCGCCGAACTGGACCATCACGCCGTCGGCCTCCGTCGCCTCGATGACGTCGGCGACCTCCTCGGCGGTGACGGGTTCGAAGAACAGCCCGTCGGAGGTGTCGTAGTCCGTCGACACCGTCTCGGGGTTGTTGTTGACGACGTGGGCGTCGATGCCGACCTCCTCCAGTGCCTGCACCGCGTGAACGGAACAGTAGTCGAACTCGACGCCTTGCCCGATGCGGATGGGGCCGCCGCCGACGACGACGACGCTCTCCAGGTCGCGGTCGACCATCAGCTCGTCACGGTCGATACCCGAGACCGGGTCGCGCGTCGAGTAGTAGTACGGCGTCGTCGCCCTGAACTCGCCGGCGCAGGTGTCGACCAGTTTGAAGTCGCGGTCGGTGGTGTCCGTCTCGACTGCGTCGACGGTCACCCCGGCGCCGTCAGTCGCTGCCTCGACGGCCTCGTCGTCGGAACCGTCGACGGCGGGGAGCCAGGAGGCGTGCGTGTCGTTGAACTCGCCGCCCGCGAGCGCGGTTATCTCCTGGTCGGTGAAGCCGGCCTGCGCGGCCGTCTCGAAGTCGCCGTGCTGTGCGGCCTCGGCGGCGTCGGCGACTTGCTCGAACCGCTCGATGTACCACTCCTCGATGTCGGTGAGTTCGACGACCTCCTCGACGGTGTAGCCGCGGGCGAACGCCTCGAAGATAGCGTACGGACGGTCCGGCGTCGGCTTGACGAGATACTCCGTCTCGAGTTCGTCGTCGTCGACCTCGTTCCAGTCGACGGCTGGGCCGTACTCGGAGGAGCGGAGCGCCTTCAGCAGGCTCTCGGGGAAGGTCCGCCCGATGGCCATCGCCTCGCCCGTCGACTTCATCGCCGTCGTGAGCTCGAAGTCGACGTCGCGGAACTTGTCCTTGGGCCAGCGCGGGACCTTCGTGACGACGTAGTCGATGGCCGGCTCGAACGCGGCGGTGGTCTCGCCGGTAATCTCGTTCTCGATCTCGTGGAGGCGCTTGCCCATCGCGACCTTCGCGGTCACGCGGGCGATGGGGTAGCCGGTCGCCTTCGAGGCCAGCGCCGAGGAGCGGGAGACGCGGGGGTTGACCTCGACGACGCGGTACTCGCCGCCGGGCGTGCCGTCGTCGCGCCAGGCGTGCTGGATGTTACAGCCGCCCTGGATGCCGAGCTCGCGGATGACCTTCAGCGCGGAGTTGCGCATCTCCTGGTGGGCCTCGTCGGGGATGACCTGCGAGGGCGTGACGACCGTCGACTCCCCGGTGTGGATGCCCATCGGGTCGATGTTCTCCATGTTGCAGATGATGATACACGAGTCGTCGGCGTCGCGCATCACCTCGTACTCGAGTTCGACCCAGCCCTCGATTGATTCGGTGATGAGGACCTCGCTGTTACGCGAGAGGCGAAGCCCCTTGCGCACGCGGTCGACGAGCTTCTCGAACTCGTGGACGACGCCCGACCCGGAGCCACCGAGCGTGTAGGTCGTCCGGGCGATGACGGGGAGGCCGCCGACCTCGTCGACGGCGTCCTCGACGCGCTGGCGGAACGCGTCCTCGTCGAAGTCCGTGACCGACTCGCCCTCGTCGAGCGAGATGGTCGTCGACGCGGGGACGGGCTCGCCGATGGACTCCATGCGCTGGCGGAACAGGTCGCGGTCCTCCGTCGCGTAGATGGTGTCGAGCGGCGTGCCCATCACCTCGACGTCGTGTTCCTCTAAGACGCCCTCCTCGGCGAGTTCGGCGGTGACGTTGAGGCCGGTCTGGCCGCCCAGGCCGGCGATGACGCCGTCGGGCTGTTCCTTGCGGATGATTTCGCTGATGGCCTCGGTGTTGATGGGTTCGAGGTACACCTTGTCGGCCATCTCCGGGTCTGTCATGATGGTCGCCGGGTTCGAGTTCACCAGGACGACGCGAGCGCCTTCCTCCTGGAGCGCCCGGCAGGCCTGCGCACCGGAGTAGTCGAACTCGGCTGCCTGTCCGATCTTGATGGGGCCACTGCCGATGAGCAGGATTGTGCGGTCTTCCTCGGCTGTCATTACCCGACCGGAGTCTACACATCGTAATAAGCCCGGCGAAATGATACGAGTCTCGAAGCCCGATTTCGAATATCGTAATGTGGCTCCGTCACACGGGTGCCACTCACACCCGGTCCTGCCACCCGATCAGGTGTCGGTGAACCGGTAGCGATAGGGTTGCCCCTGGATGACCTCCACCTCGTCGGTCTGTGCCCGGCGACCGAGGACGGTCGCCACCCGGTGTGCGCTGTCGAACTCCACGTCGTGTTCCGCGAGCACTTCGAGGATCTCCCGGGCGGTCATGGGCTCATCCGCGTCGGCGTCTTCGAGCACTGACCGGATGCGCTCGAACTCGCCGTGACGTATGGCCATACACGTGTTCAGGACCTCATCCACCATATAACACCGTCAGACAACCGTCGTACGGCGGTTTCGGCCAAATCACCAGACGGCGACCTGCTACGCCGTGTCATACGAATATGACAAGCGTCTGAAACCGTCGGCGGTCAGACGGCGGTGTCGTGGCGGTCGTCGAAGTTCCGCTCGCGGCGGTACTGGTCGACGAACGCCGCGACGTCGAACTGGAGCATCTGCTTCTCGAACTCGCTCATCACCGCGTCGTCCTCGGCGTGGCTGACGGCGTGTTCCATCAGTTCGACCAGGAGCTCGACGACGACCTCGTGGAGTCGCCTGGAGTCGAAGTCGGTCACCCAGGCCAGCGCGAAGCCCACGGCGCCGTCCTCGGCCGCGTCGGCCACGGCGACCTGGTCGGGGAACTCCTCGATGACGACGCCCATCAGGTGGGCCATCGTGAACTGCTCGTGGTCGTCGGCCGGTTCGATGGTCTCCGTGAGCACGTCCTCTAAGAACTCGGGGACGAAACGGGCCAGCGGATGGGCGTCCAGCACGACGGCGTGGGTCCCCCCACAGTCGCAGTCGAACTCGCGGATACCCATGTGGAGGTCGTCGTGGGTGTCGATGACCTCGCCACACGGCAGTTCGAGTTCGGACTCGCGGCCGCCGGGCACGCGCGGTTCTGCCATTGGCGAGGGTTGGGCCGTCGCGTGGTTAAAGGCCGCGATACCGTCCGGCGCGGGTCAGAACGTCTCCTCGATTGACCTGGTGACGGCGACGCTACGCCCCGACGCGACCCGCTGGTAGGCGCTCGTCACGACGGCGATACCGAAGACGGTCACGACCTGCGAGAACGCCGTCGTCACCAGCGTGGTGAAGACCGGCGGCCATGGAATCCCAACGACCTGCAGCGGGAGCGTCACGACCACCCCCAGGACGAACAGGACCACGGCGAGCGCGAGTATCGGGACGGCGTTCTCGAAGACCAGATCGATGCTCCCGCGAACCGCCTCCATGACGCCGCTGTCGTTCAGCGCGACCTCCTGCCGGACGAAGAAAAAGAGCAGCGAGAGGACGAGGCCGGGGACGACAAAGAGCAGCGACCCGAGCGCGATGGCGACCGTCGTCAGTACTGCGGCGGCCACCCCCGTTACCACCGTCGGCCCCAGGTCGGCGGTGACCTCGGCTCCGAGCAGTGCGTCGGAGTCGCTCGCGAACGTCCGGATGGCGAGGATTCTGAGAGCCTCGCCGACTGCGAACATGACGAGGAGCAACGCGAGGACGACGCCGAGCGACACGTCGAGCGCGAGCGGTGACTGCCCGGCCACGGACTGTGGCGTCTGTGCCGCGTCGGGAACCACGGTCGCGAGCGACCGATCGATAGCGGTCGACGCCGACTGTAGCAGGACAGTGTTGAGGAGACTGTAGACGAGGAACGCGGCGAGAACGAGTGCGCCCCGCTCGCTCAGGAGGGCGTCAAGGCCGTCCGCGAGCGCGGCGCCGACTCGGAGAGCCATACCCCAGTTGCCGCAGGTCACCGAGATAAATCTGGCTGAACCGTTCCGCGACGGTCAGGGCCAGTCGTCGCGCTGTTCGTCTTCGTTGTCCGTCGCCGCGGGCGCCTCGGGTTCGCCCAGTTCCCATCCAGCGGCCTCGGCCGCGTCGGTGACGGACAGGAACTCCCAGTCGACGGCCGCCGCGAGGTCGGCGTCCTCGTCGTCGGTGCCGACGAACACGTGTCGGTCGGTGTCGAACTGCTCTTTGACGTTGGTCAGACTCTCCTCGCGGCCCCGCGGGCCCGAGAAGAAGTCCTGACGGATGCGGTGTTTGCGCGTGAAGTTCGTCACCACGTAGGTGGGCTGTTCGGAGATGACGCCGACGTACTCGGACCACTGGCGCGCGTCGGTGAACACGCTGTCGGGATAGGCCAGCTGCTTGAGGGCGTCTAAGTCGAACGCGAGGGTCATGTCGCCGCTGCCGCCGTCCATATGACGGAGAGCGGGACCGGTAGAAAAAAGGGCGTCGTTCTCGGGTGCGTGTCAGTCGCGGTCGCGGTCTTCTCGCTCGAGCATCGCCGCCTCCCGCTGGACGGCGGCCAGTTCCCGCTCTGCCTCTGGATTGCCGCCGCCGTGGCCGGTCAGGACCGAGGCGTCGAGAACGGACCGAACGAAGCCGCCGTCGTCTTCGTCGTCGGCGTCCGGATCGTCGCCCTCGTCGGGACGGCGACCCCGCAGGCGTTCGAGGAGCGAACGGAGCATACGTGAGCTACGGGCGGGAGGGGAAAAACAGTGGCGACGGTCCGGGCGGTTACTCCGCGGTCGCGGGCGCGGCTTCCTTCACGGCCTCGAGGTCGACATCCTTCTCCAGGAGCATCTCCTTCTTCTCGGCCACGAGGCGCTCCTCGCGGATGAGCTTCTTGAACTTCGACTGCTGGGAGAGGTCGCCGATGAGGACGCCGCCGATGAGCTGGCCGTTCTCGAAGGCGAGTCGGCGCCACTCGCTGTCGGAGTACTTGCGCTGGGCCTCGTCGTCGCCCCGGGCGGGGTGGCCAAAGGAGAGGAAGGGGAAGTCGAAGTGCGTAATCGAGTACGAGGAGACCCAGCGGAACTCCTTCGCCTCGTCGTCGGCGACCATGTTCTGGCCGGCGACCGAGCCCTGCTCCTTCGCCGACCCCCAGGCCCCGTTCTGGGCGCGGGAGTTCAGGATGGTGTCGTAGAACTGCGTGATGTCGCCGGCCGCGTAGACGTCCTCGGCGCCGGTCTGCATGTACTCGTCGACGACGACGCCGTCGTCGAGCTCGATGTCGGTCCCGGCCAGGAACTCCGTGTTGAAGTCGAGGCCGATGGCGACGCCGGCCCACTCGCCGTCGTACTGCTCGCCGTTGGGGTCGACCGCGCCGGTGACGTGGCCGTCGTCGTCGACCTCGAAGTGGTCGACGCCCGAGTCGAACACCGGTTCGACGCCGTTCTCGCGCAGGGCGTCGTGGATGATCTCGGCGCCGTCCTCCGAGAGCGCGTAGCGCCACCAGCGGTTGCCACGCATCAGGTACTTCGCGTCGATGCCCTGGGCGGCACAGACCGCCGCGAGGTCGATGCCGAGCAGGCCGGCCCCGACGATGATTCCCTGGTCGGCGTCGGCGGCGTGCTCGGCGATACCGCGGGCGTCCTGGAAGGTCCAGAAGTGGTGGAGGCCGTCGGCGTCGGAGTTCTCGACGGGGAGCTGGGCGGGCGTGCCGCCGGTGGCGACGAGGAGCTTGTCGTACTCGTAGGTGTCGCCCGTGTGCGTGTTGACCTCGTGAGCGTCGACGTCGATGTCGGTGACGTGCGTGTTGAGCTCCAGGTCGATGTCGCGGTCGGTGTACCACTCGGGGTCGTGGATGGAGATGGGGGCCTCGGGGAGCTTGCCCTTCGCGAACTCCTTGATGAGGATGCGGTTGTACAGCGCCTCGCCCTCGTCGGTGAGGACGGTCACCGACGCATCCGGGTCTTTCTCCCGGATTGTCTCGGCCGCGGACGCTCCCGCGATGCCATCTCCGATTATCACGTGCGACGTGCTCATGCACGACGGTAGTGGATAGGGCCTAATGTGGATTGCTATCTGTGTATTGTTTGCGATAGTGGGCCGCCAGCGGCCGACAGCGTCGAGAGTCGGGGATTTCAAGACCACCTAGTCCCTTGACCGGTCCGAGATGAAGCTCCACCAGAACCCGCGCCACTGGGCGAGCAAGAAGGCGCTGACCACCCCCGGCATCCGGTCGGTCGCCAACTACGGGCTCGTGAAACTCCACACCAAGATATTCCTCGGGAAGGCCGACGAAGACCGCCGGGAAGAGCGGCGCGAGCACCTGGACGACTTCTTCGACGCGACGATGGACACCTACGTCGCGGCGCTCCAGGCCGACTACTCGGAGGCCGAGGCCCGCGAGATAACCCACCTCCAGGCCAACTTCGACTTCTACAACCACGGCTGGACGGAGATGATGGAGATTCCCACGGACGAACTGGCGACACACTTCGAGCGCTACGCGGACTTCTTCGAGACCCACGACATCACCATCGACGCCCCGCTCGGCTCGTTCGCGCCGGCCGACGGCGTCACCGAGGCCCCCTCGACGCCCGAGAAGCTCGACGACCCCGAGCACCCGCACGCCGAGGGCGGATTCGCCGACGACGTCTACGTCGAGACGGAGGACGGGGAGGTCGTCGTCGGCGGCGGCGAGGAGCCCGAGGACGTCAGCGTCACGGAGTCGCCGGTCGTCGACGACGACGTCGAGAGCGCACGCGGCGACTGAGTCCCGACCGGGTCACCGGGAGCGTTCTGCACCACGGACGTCCAGCACGAAGGGAGCCTGTAACGCGACGAGGCGCCCCCGCTCGTGGAAACCGTGGACGCCGAACGAGTAGCGCCCCTCCACGGTATCGAAGGTGACGGCACGCCGGACGGACCGCCCAGCAGGGGTCGCGGTCGCGGTGTCGGCACTGGTCCCGTTCGCGGTGTCGCCGTCCGTCCCGTCGACCGCGCCGCCACCGGTCCCGTTCACCGCCTCGCTACCCGTCCCGGCTTGCTCGCGGGTCCCGTCCTCTTCGGTCACCGTCCGTCGTGGCGTCCCCTCCTCCGTACCGAGGCCGAGCGTCCAGGTGACCGCCTCGTCGGCGCCGATCGTCAGTCTCGTGTCGCTCCGCCCCGCCAGGAGAACGTTCCACCCGTCGGCGTCGTTCCGGGCGAGTAGCCACCGGCCCGTTCGCGTCTCGAAGGGCGTCGCCGAGCGGTTCCTGAGCGTGAAGGAGAGCGCGTCGTCGGGCCGTCGGACGGGCCCGAGCACGAAGGGGCTCCGGTCGGGGAACAGGCCGACATCGCCGGGGTAGGCCCGCGGCGAGCAGACGTACGCATCGGCTCCTCGGGGGAGCAACGGACAGCCGAGCGACGAGGGGAACTGGAAGACCGGCGCGGGCGTCGGCGAGGCCGTCGGTGGTGTCACCCTGTCGTCGTCCGTGGGGACCGGTGCAGGCGTGACTGGGGGCGCACGCTCGGGCGTCGTTCGACCGGGACACCCGGCCAGCGCTCCGAGCGTCGCACCGACCGAGGCGAGCAGGGCCCGTCGTCGCATACGACAGCCCACGCACTCCAGGGGTATGGGTCCGACGCCGCGTTCAGCCGCTCGCCACGACGTCGAACAGCGCGAGGCACTCGGAGTAGGTGGCCGAGGCTGCCCCGACCGTCTGGACGCCCAGCGCGTACCGCCCCGGAACGAGGTCTGTGACGACAGGCTCCGTTCGGTCGTTCGTGGCACGATCGACCGTATCCAGGAGCCAGTAGTACCGCTCGCCGGGTTGGAGCTGGTGACCCGGGGTCTGCCCGGTGGCCGTCGCGACGCTGTCCCACCCGTCGTCCGTCTTCCGCAGGAGATACCAGCTGTCGGCGAACACCGAGAGCGACCCCGTCGCGCTCCACTGGAGGGTGAACCGGACCGGCTCGGCCAGCCGGTCGCCGGCGAGTGCCGCGACCGCGCGGTCCGGCGTGAGCCGGAGACTCGCGTCGGGGGGCTGGGTGTGTGAACAGACCGTCCGGTGGGTCCGGTGGTCGAAGGTGAGACAGCCTTCGTCGGCGAAGCGCTGCCGGCCGACGTCCGGCGTCGCTTCGTCGGTCGGGACCGGCGCCGGGGTCACCGTCGCGCCGTCGCGCTCGCTGGCTGGGGACCCGATGCTCCCGCACCCGGCGAACAGACCCGCGGCCACGGCGAGGAACGGCCGGCGACGCATCTGGCGATACGTGGGCTGCCAGCACAAAGAATGTGGGAGTTCGACGCTACTCGCGCGGTCCGGTCGCTTGCTCCGCGACACGGTCCGTGGAGGCTCGCTCGGCGATGCGGTCGGCACACTCGTAGCCCGCGACGATACCGCCGTTGAGGCTCCGCTCGGGGTACTGGGCCCGGGAGGCCATCCCGGCGTAGTAGACGCCCTCGGCCACCTCGTCACGCAGGTCGTAGGGGACCACCATGTCGAGGTACCCACGTTCGTACACCGGGGCCGTCCGGGGGTTCCGTGCCGTCCGGACCCAGTTGACAGCGTCGCGGTCGAAGTCGGGGAAGAGGTCCTCGATGCCCGAGAGCCACGTCTCGCGGACTTCGTCGTCGTCCTGCTGCCAGACGTCCTCCGAGGGGTCCTGGACGTAGCGGGCGACGTACAGCAGGTGCTCGCCGCCGTAGCGCTCGGGCGGGACGAAGTTCGTGTGCTCGATGAGCGCGCCGAATGGTGCCTCGTCGGCGATGTTGAGCCAGTAGGTGTCGAGCAGCGACTCGTCCATACTGACTACCGAACACACCGTCCCCTGGAAGTCGATGTCACAGGGATAGCCCGTCAGGTCCTCTAGAACGTTCGGCATCGCCGCGACGACGACGCCGTCGACGTCGTGGGTCGTCGCCCCGTCGGGCCCCGCGGCGGTCAGGCCGGTCACTCGCCCGTCCGCAAGTGAGAGGTCGGTGACCCGCGTCCCCGTCTCGACGTGCTCGCGCCCGACAGCGTCGACCAAGGCGTCGAGCAGGCGACCGAAACCGCCGTCGAGGTAGCCCAGAATCTCGCCGTTCAGGACGTCGCGCTCGCCGCGGAACTTCACGCGGCCGAGCAGCCAGGCGGCGCTCACGTCGTCCTTCCGGTCGCCGAACTTCGCGTCGAGCAGCGGTTCGAAGAAGTTGTCGTAGACCCGCCGCGTGGTGTGCTCGACGACGAACGCCTCGATGGGTACGTCCTCGTAGTCCTCGAGGCGCTCGTAGCTGTCGAAGGAGGGGACCCCACCGCGCACGTCGACGTCGAGGACGAGCATCCCCAGCCGGAACGTGTCGTACAGCGAGAGATGCGGATAGGCCAGAATCTCCCAGGGGGTGTCCATCGGGTGGACGACGCCGTCGACGTAGTAGGCGTTCTCGCCGACGCGCCACTCGACGTCCCCGCCCAGGCCCAGCTCGTCGGCCAGTTCGACGATGGTCTCCTCTGATTTCGAGAGGTGGTGGTAGAACTTCTCGACGGGGTCACCGGCCGTCTCGTAGACGGCCGCCAGCCCGCCCAGGTCCTCGCCGGCCTCGAAGACGCGGACCTCGTGCCCGTGTTGCTGGAGCCGGTAGGCCGCCGAGAGGCCGGCGATGCCGCCGCCGACGACGCCAATCATACCACGGCGTACCGCCCGTCGGGGGATTTACCTTGTGCTTTCCGGGCCGACGACTCGCTTCGACGGTTCGCTACCTTTTTGGCTTCACTGGGAAAATTCGCAGGCATGCTGACCGTCCGGGCGCCTGCGACCAGCGCGAACCTCGGGAGTGGCTTCGACGTCTTCGGCGTCGCGCTGGAGCGGCCGGCGGACGTCGTCCGCCTCACGAAGGCAGACCGGACGACTATCGACGTGACGGGCGCGGGGAGCCAGTTCATCCCGGAGGACCCCGAGAAGAACACCGTCGGGGCCGTCGCGGAGGCGCTCGAGGCGCCCGCACACATCCAGATCGACAAGGGCGTCCGGCCGGCCTCGGGCCTCGGGTCGTCGGCCGCCAGTGCCGCCGCGGCCGCCGTCGGTCTCAACGAACTGTACGACCGCGGACACACCCGCGAGGAACTCGTCCCCATCGCCGCGAAGGGCGAGGCCGTCGTCTCGGGCGACGCCCACGACGACAACGTCGCGCCCTCCATCATGGGCGGGTTCACCGTCGCGACGCCCGAGGGCGTCACGCACGTCGACGCCGACATCCCGCTGGTGGCCTGTCTGCCGGACATCGTCGTCTCGACGCGGGACGCCCGGCGCGTCGTGCCCGAACACGCCCGCGTCGAGCAACTGGTCGAGACCGTGGGGAACGCGGCGACGCTGACGACCGGGATGCACCGCGACGACCCGGAGCTCGTCGGCCGGGGGATGCACGACAGCGTGGTGACCCCGGCCCGCGCGAAGCTCATCGACGGCTACGAGCAGGTCCGTGAGGCCGCGCTCGCGGCGGGCGCGACCGGCGTCACCATCTCGGGCGCGGGGCCGGCAGTCATCGCGGCGTGTCACGACGACGCCCAGCGCCCCATCGCGAGCGCGATGCTCGACGCCTTCGGCGACCGCGGCGTCGACGCACGCGTCTACCAGACACGCATCGGCCCCGGCGCGGAAATCTTCTGAGCGGGCGCGCTACCAGAAGCCCAGGTCGCGCTCGCTCGGCGTGATGTCCATCGCCGTATCGCAGTCGGGACAGACGTCCCGCTCTTCGACGATGAACGTCTTCTCACAGTCGGGACACGTCCGTAGGATAGTCGTTGTCGGTTCCGGGACGTCGTCGGCGCCGTCGGTCTCCTCCTCGGACCCGTTGACGAACGCCAGCATCTGTCGAAGCAGCGAGGACCCCATCACACGTAGAGTTGTAGACAGCACGGATATTCTTTTTGACTGAACAAAATCTGGCCGCAACCCAAACGTGACCCGGCCCACAGCACGGTTTGGACAACCATTTAACGGGCGCCCGAGAACCGCCGACTATGTCGAATCCGCGAATCCTGATTCTGGGCCCGCCGGGGGCCGGCAAGGGGACACAGAGCGCGAACATCGCTGAGGAGTACGGCGTCGAGCACGTCACGACCGGCGACGCGCTCCGTGCGAACAAGGACATGGACATCAGCGACATGGACACGGAGTACGACACGCCCCGCGAGTACATGGAGGCGGGCGACCTCGTCCCGGACGCCGTTGTCAACGCCATCGTCGACGAGGCGCTGAACTCGGCCGACGGCTTCGTGCTGGACGGCTACCCGCGGAACATAGAGCAGGCAGAGGAACTGGAGGGCATGACCGACCTGGACGTGGTCCTCTCGCTCGACGTCTCCCGCGAGGAGCTGGTCGACCGGCTCACCGGCCGCCGCGTCTGTGACGACTGTGGCGCGAACTTCCACGTCGAGTTCAGCCCGCCCGAGGAGGCGGGCGTCTGTGACGAGTGTGGCGGCGACCTCATCCAGCGCGACGACGACAACGAGGCGTCCGTGCGCAACCGCCTGGACGTCTTCGACGAGAACACCGCACCGGTCATCGACCACTACGAGGGCCACGCGGGCTTCGTCGCTATCGACGGCGAACAGGCCCCAGACGGCGTCTGGGGAGATATTCGGGACGCTATCGAAGCGGAGACGGCCTGATTCCGCCGTCGAGCGAACAGTAAAACCTTCATAAGCCGTCGTCGCTCAATACACCGTAATGGCAAGCACCGCGCCGAAGGTAGAACGGCTCGCCGACGACGGCGAGGCCATGACCGATGCGCTCGAGACGGCGCTCTCGGTCGCAGATGAAAGCGGCACAGTCACCTGGGCCGACGTCAGCGACGACCTCACGAGCGGCGAGTGGGGCCGACTCATCGAGTCGGGACTGCTCGTCGACGCCGACGGCGAGGGGTTCGTCATCGAGGACCCCGAGGGTGTCCGCGAGGCACTCTCGGAGTCCGATGCGGAACCCAGCGAAGACGAAGACGACGACGGGGGCTGGTCCAAGTGGGACAAGCTGGCCGGGCTGGCGACGATCGGCCTCTTTGCCGGGTACTCGATCAACTCCGTCCGGGACGCCATCGGCGGCGTGCTGGACATCGCGCTGGGCCCGCTGGCGAACATCCTCCCGTTCTATCTCGTCATCCTGGTCCTGGCGGTCATCACCGGGGCGAACTCCACCCTCCTCCAGGACAACCTGATGGACATGTCCGGCATGGGCGACCACCAGGCGAAGATGGAGGACCTCAAGGAGCGCCGCAAGAAAGCGAAGGAGCGCGACGACCAGGACACCCTCGACGAGCTCGAGAAAGAGCAGATGGAGCTCATGTCCGACCAGATGGGTATGTTCAAAAAGCAGTTCCGCCCGATGGTCTGGATCATGCTCATCAACATCCCCATCTTCCTGTGGATCTACTGGATGGTGTTCGGTCCGGGGCTCTCTGGCCTCCAGCAACCGGTCGCGGTCCTGCCCATCGTCGGTGAGGTCAGCACGTGGCAGGCCGGCGTCATCGGCCCGATGCAGGCCTGGATTGTCTGGTACTTCCTGTGCTCGCTCTCCTTCACCCAGATCATCCGGAAGGCGCTCAACGTCAAGACCACCCCGACCGGGTAGGAACAGACAGCCTCTTTTATGCGGGTCACGCGAACTCCGATATGTTGATCACCGTCTCCGGCCCGGCCGGCAGCGGCAAGAGCACGCTCGCGAGGAGCCTGGCCGACGCGCTGGACTACGACCACGTCAGCGGCGGGGACATCTTCCGCTCGCTGGCCGAGGACCGGGGGATGACGCCCCTGGAACTGAACAAGGCCGCCGAGGAGGACGACCAGATCGACCGGGACCTGGACCAGCGCCTGCGGAACATCGCCAGGGAACGTGACGACCTGGTGCTCGAGTCCCGCCTCGCTGGCTGGATGGCCGGCGAGTACGCCGACATGAAGCTCTGGCTCACCGCGCCACTGGACGTCCGCGCCGACCGCATCGCCACCCGCGAGAACAAGCCCTTCGAGCAGGCCCGCACGGAGACCCGCGAACGCGGCAAGAGCGAGGCCCAGCGCTACAGCGACTACTACGACATCGACTTCGACGACCTCTCTATCTACGACCTCTCGGTGAACACGGCCCGCTGGGACCCCCAGGGCGTCCTCAGCGTCACCCTCCACGCTGTCGAATCATACAGCCCCGGCGGAGACGAGGGGAAGGCACCCATCGAGAACATCCGCTACGAGTTCTGAACCGATGTCCCTCCGTGGCCCACCGGACGACCGCTCGCCCGACGACCTGCTCTCCTTCGGCGTCGTCAACCTCGACAAGCCGCCCGGTCCCTCCGCCCACCAGGTCGCCGGCTGGGTCCGGGACGCCACCGACCAGGAGCGGGTCGCCCACGGCGGGACGCTCGACCCGAAGGTCACGGGCTGTCTCCCGATGCTGCTCGGCGACGCCGCCCGGATGGCCCGAATCTTCGACGACGCTGACAAGGAGTACGTCGCCGTCCTCGAGCTCCACGAGACCGCACCGTCGGACTTCGACCGCGTCGTGGCCGAGTTCGAGACCGAGATATACCAGAAACCGCCCCGCAAGAGCGCGGTCAAGCGACAACTGCGGAGCCGCCGGATCCACGCGCTGGACGTCTTGGAACGCAGCGAGCGGCGGGCGCTGCTGCGGGTTCGCTGCGAGTCGGGCACCTATATCCGCAAACTGTGTCACGACATCGGCCTGGCGCTGGGGACCGGCGCACACATGGGCGACCTCCGGCGGACGGCGACAGGGACCTTCGACGACAGCGACCTCGTGACGATGCACGACCTGGTCGACGCCCTGGCGTTCGCCGACGAGGGCGACGACGTGCCGCTCCGCGAGGTGGTGCACCCGGCAGAGCGCGCGCTGATCCACCTTCCCCGCGTGACCATCGCACCGAGCGCCGCCCGCGAAGTCGCGAACGGGGCGCCGGTGTACGCCCCGGGCGTCCTCGACGTCGAAGCCGCCGAAGTCGGCGGCCAGGCAGCCGACACGGACGCGCTGGTCGCCTGTTACACCCCGGACGAGGCGGCGGTCTGCCTGGGGACGCTCGTGGGGGACCCCGACGCGGAGTCCGGCGTCGTGGTATCACTCGAACGAGTATTGGTGTAAGTCTGTCACCGATGCTCATATAGCGCCTGCCGGCAAAGTGTGGCCAGAATTGTGAATGGGTGGCACACACGCGGGTGACCGGAGGCGGGCGATGGCCGCACGGGTCAGTCTGCTCGGGCTCGTCTTGTTGACCGTCCTCGTCGTCCATCAGCTCCGGCATCCACAGGGGCTGCTGGCAACGACGGTCGGAATCGTCGTTCCGGCGGCGTTCGTCGGCGTCCTCGTAGCCGCGGGGCCGTGGCTCTACGCGCTCGACTACCCGGCAAAGAACATCGACCGCATCTCCCGATGGGTGGTCGTGGGCACGGCCGTCGGCGCGCTCGTCGGCGCCGGCATCGTCGCTCACCTCTCGCTGCTCGACTACAGGATAGCCGAAGGCCCCTTCATCGTCTCGAACATCGGCATCGCCGGTGCCGTCGGCGGCCTGCTGGTCGGGTACTTCGAGTCACAGGGGATGCGGAAGGCGGCCCACCTCGAGCAGAACATCGCCAAGTTCCAGGCCGTCTTCGAGGGGACCCACGACGCGCTCGTCGTCGCCGACGACACCGGGACGTACGTCGACGCCAACCCCGCCGCTGCGGCCCTCTTCGGCGTCGAGCGGTCCGAACTCATCGGGATGTCGATACAGGATTTCGCCGCCTCGGACTTCGACTTCGACCGCGAGTGGTCGGACTTCCGTCAGGATAAACGGGGTCGCGGACAGTTCCCGCTCGTCCGCCCCAACGGCACCAAGCGTATCGTCGAGTTCGCGGCGACGAGCGACATCTACCCCGGCCACCATCTCTCGGCGCTCCGGGACGTCACCGACCGGGTGATGTACGAACAGGGAATCGAACACCAGCAAGAGACCCTCTCGTTCCTGAATCAGGTGCTCCGGCACAACGTCCTCAACGGCGTCCACGTCATCCTCGCACGGGCCGAGCTGCTGTCCGAACGCGTCTCTGACACCGACCGCGAGCACGTCGACGCCATCGGTGACCGTGGCGAGAACATCGCCGACCTCGTGAGTCGGGTGAACCGGCTCAACACGACCATGCAGAGCGGGCACCAGCTCGAACAGGTCGAACTCGACCGATTGCTCGGAACGGTCACTCAGTCGGCCAGGGTCTCCTTCCCCGAGGCCGAGGTCTCGCTGCCCGAGCCGCTTCCCGACGTCGTCGTCGACGCCGACACGATGCTCGAGGAGGTGTTCGAGAACCTGGTCACCAACGCCATCAGGCACAACGACACCGACACTCCCGAGGTGACAATCAGCGTCGCGACGGATGACGAGTCGGTCACGGCGACGGTCTCCGACAACGGCCCGGGCATCCCCGACGACAAGAAAGACATCGTCTTCGGCCGGGGCGAGAAGGGGCCCGCCAGCGACGGGACTGGCTTCGGCCTCTACATCGTTCGAACCCTCGTCGAGCGCTACGGCGGCGGCGTCGAACTCTCCGACAACGTGCCCCGCGGGTCGACGTTCGAGGTTACCCTCCCCCGCGTGGAACGTGTCCCCGCAGCGTCGGAGAAACGACACCCATAAGTCGAGGACCACCCTCCTCCCGAGTGCGGGACCGTGGGGTAGCGGTATCCTCGGCGCATGGGGTGCGTCGGACCTGAGTTCGAATCTCGGCGGTCCCACTTCAATTCTACCCGGATGGAAATTATCAGACGTACAGAGCCGCTGAATCCAAATTCCTTTCAGAAATAGAGTGGACTAAACCCCCTCGTTTAAGTGGGAGGTGGTCGGCTTGATTACCGACCTTTCTGAGTCGGAATCAACCCCACTCATCTGTGAATTCTGTGGGTTTCCGATCAACCAGAACGACCAGCGCTGCCCAGCGCTCGACGACGGGAGGTGCCGGCCATGAGCCCGCAGTGCGAGAACTGCGGCGCGCACGTCTCCGCGGAGTACCACCGCGTCCGCTCGGGCAACGATGGCGTCCTTCACGGCTGCCCGTCATGCACGTCGCCGGCGACGCGCCAGCGAGAGGCAGCTGGCCTCGAGGCAGATTACAAGGTGCGGACAGACGCTGAGGGGCGGACCGTCGTCGATCGAGGTGGTGAGGCGTGACGACCTCGCTGACGAACCTGAACAGAGCCGGCGACCTGTCCACTGACGGCGACGGCGAGTTCCGCTGTGAGTACTGCAACGCTCGCTGCACCAGGTCGCCCACGAGTAACCTCGAGTACGGTCATCTAACTGGGTGCCCCCAGCGCCCAGACGATCTCCCGAAGGGTGGTGGTTACGTCTCAGAGCGTGACCAACTCGACGTCGGCCAGGAGGTGGCCTGATGGTCGCCCGCGGCGATGTCTGCGAGTCCTGCGGGACGGTCTGTCGGGCGACGATGACCCGTTTCGCCGATGGCTCGCGCTGGGGGATGTGTCACGAGTGCACCCGACAGTGGCTGCTCATCTGGCGGTTCTTCTGTGAACGACAGCCCCGGCAGGCGAATCGAGTCCGGGCACAGGCGAACAGTGATTCGCTCGCTCGTGCCGACGGAGGTGAGCGATAGATGGTTGGCATTGCAACTGGATTGCCAGTCAAGTCATCGTGTTTCTCCGGTATCTATCGTCCCACTAATCCCACAATCAGGGCACGTCATTTCCCTGCGGTTGTTGCTACTGGAAAGCATCACGTAGCAGTTCCCGCACTCACAAACCACCTGGCTGGGTGTCACGAGAATAACTATCACCGAAGTATTATAAAAATACGGACTGGTCAACGTCAGTCTCAGAAAGTCGCCTTGCAGCGAGACCTCCAAGCAGTCCTCAAATTCCTGGCTTCCTGTGGGGGTGAAGAGCGTGTCGAGTGACCTCCACGTCACCGACCACGTCGACAGTCGCCGCTGGCTCCAGCGCTCGGACGACCCCGTCATGGACCCGGTCGATGCCTGGGCCCATGCCGTCCGCCTTCGCGGCCACGGCCTCGAGGGCGACGAGGTTCGCTACCACGAGCACACGCGAACCGTGCTCGTCCGGAAGAACACCAGCTTGGTGACCGTCCTGGATGCCACTGACCTGCCGTCTCAGGTCCGCTTCGCGGTGCGGCTCGTACGGGGTGCTGATGACTGATGCCGTCGACGCATCAGTCCAGCGACCGCCGCGAGCGGCTGCACTGTCCGAACGCCCAGGAACGCCTCGGCGAAGATCCGGCTCGGTGGCTCGACTGGGATTTCCTTCGGGATTCGGCCCGAAAGGACCTGGTCTGGTCGCTCATCGACGGAATGGACTCTCTCGAGCGTGTGCGTATCTGGAAGGGCGTCGAGCGAAAGATCGCGAACGACCGGGCCGAGGATGAGGCCCACATCGACATCGACCAGCCGCGCGGCCCGATCATGCAGCGCCTCGACCAGCGCGAGGAGTGGTTGACGCTGCACGGCGAGCGTCCTGACCGGCTCCCGGACGGCCCACGACGTCCTTGTGACTGTTGCGACTCGGAGGAGGGTGTCTCGCCCGCCGACCTTCGCGAACGCGACGAGACGGCGGCTGCGCGACTGGTCGACTCGCATGAGTCCGGCGGCGTCGACACCAGCGAGACGAGTCCGGCGACCGAACCCGCGACGCTCGGCGCATTCGCGACCGACGGGGGTGAGGACGCGTGACGCAAGTCGCGCCTCAGAACCACGAAGCCGAGTGCTGGCTGTACTACGCTCCGACCGATGCCGGCGAGAGCGAGTTTGTCGACTACGACGGGCTCGACCCGTACTGGGCGCTATCGAATCTCCTCATCAATGAGTTCGATGGCTACCACGAACTCGAGACTGAGATCAACGGTGAGTCGGTCACGATCCGATTCAACTACTCCCCATCTGGATTCACGCCGCGACCGTCTGATGACGTCGGTGGCGATCGGCTCTACGAATTCGATATCAACGTCCAGGGGCGTGACCGCCGGAAGGTCAACTACAACATCTCGCCGCGGTACCCGAATATGCTCGATTCGGACGGCGAGCCGACGACGACCGCGTTCGATCACACCGATCCCGACGAGGGTCTCGCAATTCACTGCCAGCCGTCGAACATGCGACTCGACGAGGTTCCTCAGTTCCTCGCTCGAGCCGTGTTCGAACTGGCAGATGACGCTGGTGTCGGGATGTATCACGGCTACTTCGACGCGCCGTTCGATGGTCGCATCACTGCCCTCGAGCGCTACGTCCGCATCACCCGGTCGATGAACGAGAGACTCATCGGGACCGGTGGTGTGATCGACCGCCTCGCCATGATGCTGTCCGATATCTCCGGCACGAAGGGTATGCACAAGTGGGACAACGAGGAGGAACGCGGGCATCACGTCGTCGTCCGGCACGGCACGACCAGTGCGAGGGAGCTGGTCTCGCATCACTGTCTCGGCGGGCAGCTGAAGAGCTATCTGCCTGAGCACCCCGACCACTTCGAGCCCGACGACCCGCTTTACCACCCGAAGGTCGGTGCGAAGTTCGTCGGTGGGCGGACTGATGGCGGTTCGGTCGACTGGGCCGACCTCCATGATGCCGTTCGCGAACTCGACGAAAGGCTGCTCTCGGTCCTCTCTTGGGCAGGTATCCCGACCGAGCCCGGTGGGACGACGTACGTCGCCGACGACCACTTCGACGCGAGTGCAGCAGAGGAGACAGTCCCACTGCACGCCGACCCGCTCCCCTGCTCGAGGCCGACCAAGAGCATCTGCTGCTGACCTGCCTGCGAGACATGACGCCCGCCGACGAGGCGATCGCGGAGACGCTCGCAACCGATGGTGGGATGGACGCCGATCGACTCGCCGAGGCGACCGGCACATCGCTCTCGACCGTGTACCGAGCTCTCCAGCGCATCCCCGAGGTGCTTGAGAGTGACAACGGCCACGTCCAGTTCGTGAGCGAGAAACTCAGGCAGGAGATGCGAGCCCTTGTCGACTCCGTCGAGTCCACAATCGATTCGGCCGGCGAGCGTGCGGCTCGCGTTCTGGACCTGGAGGTTCGACAATCCGCCTCGTCGGCGTTCGACCTGTGGCTCGCGAAGTACGGCGCCGAGTTCGAGGCGCCGGAGCGCGAAGGTGAGCGGCCGGTCGTCCGCATCGATACCGCCCTCTCGACGCTCAAGTCCACGAGCTCGCCGCTCGTCGAGGACGTCATCGTCGAGATGCTCCAGGCGTGGCGAAAGGACGGGCGCGATCCGGCGACGCTCCTGGACGCAGTCCTCGAGGTCACGATCGACGGCGCGCGGCAGCAGCGGCCGGTCAGGACCCTCCACTGACGCCCGACAGCCGAGTGGCAACACTGTTCTTCAGTCTGGTTCTTTATAAGTAATCCTGCGGGCGAGGCCCGCAACCCCTGTTTCTGGTGGACTCACTGACCGGCCAGCGACGGCGTCGGTCGCTGGTCCGGCCGGGTTCCGTGCCAGCCCAGCGGGCAGCACCCCTTAGGCCGTGTCCCTAAGGGGACATCTGGCCAAAAATACACACCGCCCCAGCCTCCGCCACCGCAGACTCCAGGTGAACCAGTAGAAACGGAGGGGTTGGCCCAGATTAATCTCTCAGTTGCTGAGAGGTTGTTGATGTTCTGCTGAATACAGCGCGCGAGTCTTGCACGATTTATCGGTCCGCTCGATGCAGTTCAGTTCGGTCAGTAAAGGTGACCTTCCTCTTAGAGGAATCCTGTTACGCCGATGAATAAAAATAGCACACCCAATCCGCGATAAAGCCAGATAGGGGTGCCGGACTCTTCAGATTGGTCAGATGATGAACGCCGAAGGAACTCAAATCCAAACGTGTGAACTCTCTTCGGAAGGATAACGTAGGCAAGACCAAGGACTACAGCTATGACGTATCCGACTTGCCACAGAATGCTCATATGCTCTTTTTAACGAGTCGACAGATATGTTTAATGGACAATATGCAGACAAACTGAACAGTTGGTTCGTTGAGTTAAGCCTGAAAGAAACGAGGCTCGCTTGCTGGACTCATCCTCTATATCTCGCACATCGCTTCTGACAGTATCCGAGTAGATTTCAGCAGTCGTGCTGCATACAGGGCGCATATCGGTCAAGCGCTCCGGGCAGGGGACCTTCAGGCTGCCTTTCCCGGCCCAGATGACCTGGGGGCATTAGCTGGATTCGACACGCCGACCCTGGTTGTCTTAGGCGACCGGGATCCGTTCCTCTCCGCGAGTTGCATTCGCCCGAAGGCCGAACAGACGCTGCCATCGCTCGTGCCGTGTCTCACACTGGCTGGCGAACGGCACTTCCTTTCGACTACCGGACAGAATCGTGTGACGGACCGTATCCGGGATTTTCTGGCTGGCTGTGGAGCCCCGAGACACGAGACTGAGAGTCGATATTTGGGCTCCGTCTTCACCGAATCGTCATTCCACTTTTTCTCACTCCCAAACAACTTTGTGGTTCACATCAGAAATTCAACTTTATGAGCATCTTCGGAGAGTTCCATGTCCCTCCAAGAGCCCTCGCGCTCTCCGAGACGTTCGAGGCCGAACCGGAGACCGTCGTCCAGATCGACCGAGTCGTCGCCTCGGATATGAACGCCTTGGCCCCGTACTTCATCGTTTCTGGCGTGCCGAACGCGGCCTTCGAAGCCGCAGCCAGTTCAGATGAGTCGATCAAGACACTCCAGCAGATTCTAGACGGCGAGACTGGCACGATGTACCGCGGGAGATGGGCAGACCACGTCGAATCTCTCGCCCGGGAGTACACGAGTGAAGGAACGTCGATCCTGAAGGCCAGAGGTGACGTGAACGGGTGGGTCCTCCGCGTCAGGTTCGATGGCCGCACACAGATCGGCGAGTTCGCGAGTCATCTCCGCGACCACGGCTTCGCGTTCGATCTCGTGCGTCTCCACGAGATGACCTACTCCCAGACGGGGAGTCAGTTCGGGCTCACCCCGAAACAACAGGACGCGCTGGTGACTGCCTGGCAGATGGGCTACTTCGACCTCCCGAGGCAGACGTCGATGGAAGCCGTGGCTGAAGAACTTGACATCACGCCCCAGTCACTCTCAGATCGGCTTCGACGGGCCCAGAACACACTCATCGGAGATACGCTACGTATGTCTATGCCAGTGGAGCAGGACAGTTCCCCAGCCAATTGAGCCAACGCCTTGGCACTCGTCTTCCAACCGACACGCGTGCCCGGAGCAACAGTTTGCAGGTGCCGAGGAATACGTCGTCGGGACGTTGGATTTCGGCTTCGACAGTACACGACCGTACCGTACCGGTACGCTCACGCCCGTGGGTCGTTGAGTGACTGTAGAACTAACCTCCCTTCTGCAGCGTGTGGATTACATCGGGCTATATAAAGACCGGATAGATAAGACAGAACCATTCTTTCTCCCCAGAATACTCATAATGTATGGACTTTCGAAGCCTCATGTGGAACAGTGACGAGCGGCGGCCACGAGCGTTGATCCGACTCCTTGTCGGGTTCTTCGTGATTGCGACATTCGCCGTCATCGGAACGATCGTTATGGATCTGATAGCGGTTGCATTCGTGCAACCACTCTCGTTCGGCTACCAGTCCTTACCACACTCGGACTCGGTCTCGGGACCCTCATTGGTATCGTGATAGTTGCTCGCTACGTCGATCGGCGACCGTTCTCTGATTACGGGTTCCGAGACCGAACGGTATGGGGGCGAGATCTCGTGGTTGGTGCCGGGTTAGCTCTCATGGCGCAAACTGTCGCAGTCGGCGTCGCGCTATCCGCCGGTTGGGTTGTCGTGACCGATACAGTTGTCGCTGGATCCGAAGGGCTCATTCTCGGACTAGTCGGTGCGCTGGTCCTCTTTACAGTCGTCGGCTTCTACGAAGAACTCGTGGCTCGTGGATTCATTTTGAAGAACGTTGCCGAAGGGTTTGCGAGATACGGGACGGCTCCGGCTGTCATCGCTGCCGTCATCATCTCCAGCGTCGTGTTCGGTATCGTTCACCTGGCGAACGCTGGCGCCTCACTCGTCTCCGTGGTCGTGATTGCCGTTATTGCGATTACGGTCGCAGCGAGCTACGTGTTGACTGGTCGACTCGGGCTTGCGATCGGGTTCCACACCAGTTGGAACATCGCGATGGGAGTCCTGTTCGGCCAGCCCGTGAGTGGCATCGAACTTCCGGCCCACATTCTCGCCCTCGAAGTGACGGGACCGACCAGCTGGACTGGCGGGTCCTTTGGTTTCGAAGCCGGAATTTTGGGTGTGGTTGCAGGCTTTGTCGGACTCGTCGGCGTCATTGCGTACGTCTACGTCGTCGAGGGACATCTCCGCATACATCCCAGCCTACTCGTTCCAACCCTTCGAGGCCGAACTGACGAAGAGAGCGCTGCGATACGTGACGACCGCCGCGTTGAAGACGTGTACGCCGAATCTAATATCGACGTTGGCCACGACGGGAGCGTCGCTCCCGAAAAATAGCCCCGGTCCAAGTCTGTACTAGTCGAATAGGGCCGGGTAGAGGAGTATATAAAACACGGATAGATACGGCGAGTACAATCTTGGAAATTTGACCCGTATCAGACGTCTATGAGTCAATTCGATTCACGACCTGTACTCCACGCTGGGGCAGTAGAATTCGCGCGACGTGATACTGGGACTGGCTGGAGGGCCCCGGATGGCCATTGAACGGGCTGCCCCCAAATTCGAGCTGCCGCCGGACGTGTATCTCGGCGCATTCGTGGTGATCACATTAGTCGTTGGCTGGTCGATATCGCTACTGATCGTCACCGATTCGATTCCTGGTTACACGACGACCGTACTGATGCTCACGCCCGCTGTCGTCGTTCTCGCCCTCCGCCGGATCCAGGGTCAATCCATCGTGGGAACGATCGTGTCCTCGATTCGCGGTGCGACCACCCCGTCGCTCGGATTCGCGTTCCTCTACCCGGTTCTGTTTATCGGCACCGTCGGTACCATCGCCCTTGCGAGTGGCCTCGGCGTCTACCAGCCGGGCCCGCAGAACTTCGTGGTCATGGTGATCGAACAGTTCGGGTTCGCCGTCCTGGCGATTGTCCTGTTCGAGCAGCTCGTCAGAATGTACGGCGAGGAGTTGGGCTGGCGGGGATACCTACTCCCGGCACTGACCGAAAAGTGGGGCCGAGCGGGTGCTACGGCGGCCGTGGGTGTCGTCTGGGCGCTATTTCACTCCGCATTCCTCTACCGGGCGGCCGCAGTCACTGGTGTCGGTGACCCCTTGACTGTTGCTGTCGTCCAGGCCGTCGCCGTGTTCGCCGTCTCGTTCCCGTTCGCGTACTGTTACTTCCTCTCGAACGGAAGTGTCCTGCCCGTTGCGATTCTCCACCTCGTCTGGAATATCCTCAATCCGTGGGTTCTGGGAAGCATCTACGCGAACGAGCCGGGTTTCATCGCTGGCGAGGTCCTCCTCGTCACTGGCGAAGGGATTCTCGGGGCGGTTGTCGGTCTCGCTCTGATCGCTGTGTTCGTCGTCCTGTTCCGGCGGGAGGTGTTGATCCGATCGTGACCCTCCGGACAAAGATCGATCGTCACTGACGGGCGAGTACTTAAAACACGGACTGATACGGCGAGCGAACCCTTGTTGGAATCGCTCGTACAGAAGTCGTATGAGTCAGCTTGATCCGTCCACAGACCCGCTTTCTGATGGGATAGCCATCGAACTAACCGGACTGAGCAAGCAGTACGGTGACGTCACTGCCCTCAATACCGTCTCTCTGACGGTTCGAAGGGGAGAGATCTTTGGCTTCCTCGGCCCGAACGGCGCCGGGAAGTCCACGACGATCGACATTCTCCTCGACTTCGTTCGCCCGACGGCAGGGACGGCGACCGTCCTCGGCTACGATGCACAGGAGGATTCACTGGCGGTCCGGCAAGCGGTCGGAGTGCTCCCTGACGGGTACCACCTCTACGACCGTCTGACGGCCCGACAGCATCTCGAGTTCGCAATCGCTTCGAAGGGCAGTGACGACGATCCAGCCGAACTGCTGGATCGGGTCGGTATCGGCGACGCGGCCGACCGGAAGGCCGGGGGCTTCTCAAAAGGGATGAAACAGCGGCTCGTCCTCGCGATGGCGCTCGCTGGCTCTCCGGAAGTTCTCATCCTCGACGAGCCGTCGACGGGACTCGACCCGAATGGCGCTCGCGAGATGCGCGATATCATTCGGGCGGAGCGTGACCGCGGGGCGACGGTGTTCTTCTCCTCGCACATCCTCGAACAGGTCGAAGCCGTCTGTGACCGCGTCGGCATCCTCCGGAACGGCGAACTGGTCGCCGTCGACACGATCGATGCGCTGCGAGATGCGGTCGGGGCCGATGCCCGACTAGTCCTCACCGTCGAGTCGGTGACAGACGACGTGCTAGACGCGGTCACTGCCCTCCCGGGAGTGACCGACGTCCACGCTGCCAGCGAGACGCAACTGATCGTGACGTGCGCGCCAGAGACGAAGACGGCCGTCATGTACGCTGTCGAGGCGGCTGGGGGGACTGTCACCGACTTCGAACTCGAGGAGATCTCCCTCGAGGAGATGTTCGCGGCCTACACGACGGACGACGACACGGCTACTGGCAGTGAAAGCAAGGAGCCCGAGTCCGCGACTCCCTCGGCTGGCGGCGAGGAGGTGCGCGCATGAGCTGGGCCGTCGTTGCTCGAAAAGACTTCCAGGATGCTCGACTCTCGAAGGCGCTCTGGGCCATCACTGGTGCATTCGTCCTCCTGTCGGCAGGGATGGCCGTCATCTACGCCACCGTCCCGGAACTCAGCCGAGATATCGGAGCAGTGAGTACGCTGGGCTATCTGACGCTACTGCTGGCCGCGATGACGCTGTTCGTCTCCATCGCGGCCATCGTCATCGGAGCGGGAGCGATCGCCGGTGAGCGTGACCGCGGCTCGAGCAAGCTCCTGCTTGGCTTTCCCCACAGCCGCGCGGACGTGGTTCTCGGAAAACTCCTCGGACGTACCGCGGTACTCGCGGTCGCCATTCTCGTCGGCCTCGCCGTCACGCTAGCGGTGATCCTCGTGTTGTTCCAGTCGTTCTCGCCGGTCGACTACGCGGTCTTCGCTGTGGTCACGCTCCTGTTTGCCCTCGTGTACGTGGGCATCATGGTCGCCGTCTCCGCGACGACCGGGAGCGGTGGACGGGCGATGGCGTTTGGCGTCGGCGTGTTCGTCCTGCTCGAATTCCTCGGCGACCTCCTCGCGCCGGCGGTCATGTTCGTCGTGAACGGGTTCTCTTTCGGCGGGGTCACGACAGTCCCGGGATGGTATGCCTTCCTCAACGTCGTCACACCGTCGGCTGCCTACCAGAACGCCCTCGGGTGGTTCCTCGGTGACGGCACGACGGCAGCCCTGAGCCTCGGCGGGATGCTGGACGGTCCGGTCCCGTTCTACCTCACGGGCTGGGCCAGCATCGTAATCCTCGTACTCTGGCTCGTCGTTCCGCTGGCACTTGGATACCGGCGCTTTGCCGCCGCCGACCTCTGATCCCACCGCCCAAACCATGTCCCGACAGACTACGAAGACAGGACTCCGAATCGGAACTTCGCCCGCATGTTCGCGGGCCGCCTCGTGACCACCATTGAGGACGGTGATTTTTTGTCGCCGCGATTTGCTCGTCCGGGCGCTGACCGACGACGGATTTTCTACCAGACTGGCGACTCTCTCGTGTTAGGTGAGGATCGTAACTGAATCGAGCAGGAGTATTTAAAAGTCGTACTGATACGGCCTGCGTCTTCAGGAGTCGTCCTCCCGTATATAAGTGCAAATAATCGTGCTTCGTCGCGGTGTTCACTATGTCGACTTCAACTTACAACCAGCCGGATGTACAGCCCCGAACTGCCGATAGCCCGCGGCGGGCGCTTCTCGTCGCTCTCGGGCTGCTATTTGCCGCAGCCATTCCCCCACTGGCAATCGTCGAGGGCTTCAAGCTCGTGCAGGCACAGTTCGGGTACGGTGGCGACCTCGCGGTCACCTACATCGGCGGTGGCCTCCTCGCAACCATAGCCATCGGCCTGATTGGCGTCGCGTACAACCGCGTCCGACCGGTCACTGTCCACGTGCCTCGATGGCTCCCGACGGTGCGCGAGGGTGGCTGGATCGTCGCGGGTGTCGTCGTTTCGTTTGTCGCCGCAATTCTGATCGCGGTCGGGATGCAGTTGCTCGACGCGATACCGCCAACGAACTTTATCACCGCTGCGGCCGCCGAACGACCGGTGTTGGTGTACGGATTTGCACTCTTCGGTGTGCTGTTCATCGTCGGCCCCGTCGAGGAGTACTTTTTCCGAGGTATCGTCCAGGGTCGCCTCCGCGAACAGATGGGAGCAGTGCCGGCCATCGCCATCGTTTCAGTCGGCTTCGCGCTGGGACACGTTCCGAGCTACTTGATCGGCGGATCGGATCTACTCTCGCTGGGCGTCTTCTTCGCCCTTCTGAGCATCGCCGTCGGGTCGGTCATCCTCGGTGCGATCTACGAGCGTACCCAAAACCTCGTCGTGGTCATCGTGATCCACAGCCTGTTCAACGCAATCAGCGTCAGCTTAGCACTGGTCGCCGTTCTCGGAGCGTGATCGGGGATGCAACTGCGGTATCTCCAATCCCGTCCGGTACAATTGTACGTCAGTATTCTTGCGGCGATGCTGGTGTTCGGCGTGGTCGCTCGCCCTATAGTCGAGACACTCGCCCCAGACCTCTCGGTCATCGGTATCCGGGTCGTCCTCAACTGGGTGTTCGTCGCGCTCGTCGTCGGCCTGGTTTCCTGGCTGGGCTGGTGGCGGAAGGTCCGGCTGACCGCACCGATAGCATCGGGCGGCCGCCGGTATCTGCTCGTGCTGGCCGCACTGTTGGTCGTCCCGCTGGGAGTAACCCTCGCGCTCACCCCGGCGCCATTCGCGGTCCCAGAGTTTACGATCCTCGATGGACAGACCCTCTCGACGGCCGGCGTCGTCGTGCTCGTCGTCGTCGGGTTCGCCCTCGGGGCGGCCGTCTCGGAGGAACTCCTGTACCGTGGTGTCGTCCTCCGGAGTTTCGAGTCGCGGGGGCGGATTCCCGCGGCGCTCGCGGCCAGTGTCCTCTTCGGCGCCTCCCACCTCTCGCTGCTCGCAGTTGGCGTGCCTCTGAGTGAAGTGTTACTCGTCAGCGTGTTGAGTGCCGTCTCTGGTATCGGGCTCGCGGCGGTCGCGTTCAGACTGGGGACGCTGTGGCCCCTGGTCGGGTGGCACTTCCTCCAGAACTCCTTTCCGGCGTTCCTCACCCCCGAGGCGATGGCGGTGTTCGTTCCCGTCAATGTCGCCGTCGTCCTCGGGGTCGCCATCCTCGGGACGTGGCTCCTCTGGACGGATCGCAACGTCAGAGTCGCTGACGATGAGATGCAGGCCGATACACCCACTCAGCCCACTGGGAACAGGATATAGCCCTGAATCGCCGACGGTTCCTCGGCGCCGTGGCTGGAGCTACGGCTTCCAGGTCTCTCGTGGCGCTAGCTGGCTGGAGAAGTATTTAAAACGCGGATTGATACGGCCTGCATCTCCAAGCGTCATGCTCCCGTA
Organism: Haloarcula ordinaria; assembly: GCF_029338275.1. Taxonomy (NCBI): domain Archaea; kingdom Methanobacteriati; phylum Methanobacteriota; class Halobacteria; order Halobacteriales; family Haloarculaceae; genus Haloarcula; species Haloarcula ordinaria. Next base: position 3,120,728 of record NZ_CP119789.1, read on the forward strand.
AACAGACGCAAGCTAAACCGAAGCGTCGTGCTTCGTCGCGGTGTTTACCATGTCGACTTCAACCTACAATCAGCCGGATATGCAGCCCCGAACTGACGATTGCCAGCGACCGGCGATTCTCGCCGCTCTCGGGGGGTGATCAGAAAATGCAACTGATTTCAAGAGACAGTCGGATCGTGTCGGACCTCTCTGAGCCCGACGCGCTTGTGCGAGCTGGCTGGTTCGTTGGGTTGACGCTCGTGCTCTCGTTGGCCATCTACATTCCCGTTATCGCCTCGGCCCACGGGTGGATCGGGGTGGCAGTGCCTCCGGGACTATCGGCACTCGCGATTTTCACGCCTGCAGTGGTCGCGATCGTGTTGCACGTCTATGATAACGGTATCGGCGGTCTTCGGACCGCGTTCCGTCCACTCATTACGTGGCGGTTCGGGCTCCGTTGGTGGACCGTCGTACTGGGGCTCGCACCAGTCATGCTTGGTCTGAGCTACGCAGCGTATCTCTCTCTCGGAGGAGCCCTTAAGCCTGCACCAGCACTAGCACAACTTGATGGACCACTCGGTCTCGCCATCGTACCGATTGCACTGCTGGTGACACTCTTCCTCTCGATGGGCGAAGAACTCGGTTGGCGTGGCTATCTCCTTCCCCTCTTACAGACGCGGTTCGGCGCGGCTATCGCGAGTTTCGTTCTTGGCGTGTGCTGGTTCGCCTGGCACATTCCGCTCCAGTTCGTTCCTGGGGACGCCAATAGTGGGTTCCCACTCCCGCTCTGGGGACTGTCGATCGTCGCAACGGCGTTCGTCTACACTTGGCTGTTCAACAACACCGGGGGGAGTGTGCTCGCAGTCACGCTCTTCCACGGACTGTTCAATACGCTCGGACCGTTCATCGCGCTACACCCGAGCGTGACGGGGAATCCACTCTCGGCATACGTTCTCGCTGGGGTGAACGTCACATTTGCCGTCATCATCCTCGCGCTGTATGGCACTGCGTCCTTTACGCGCCCACAGAAAACAGGAGTCACCTCGGCTGGAGGGAAGTAACCGAACATGTCGAAGCTAAAGCGATATTCACAGTTGAGCCGCTCCCGCTCCATCCAGGATGTGACTTGGAAGAGCACGACCTCACAGGTGACCATACAAATAGAACGGTCGGAGACTAGAGAGGCGCGATGAACCGACGGGGCTTTCTCAATACTGTGGCTGGAACCACGGCTGCCGGGACGCTCGTGGCGCTGGCTGGCTGCGTCGGCTCGGAGGACGGCATCGGCGACCTCACGGTGATCGTCACCAACGTGGACGAGGTCACGCACACTATCGCAGTGACCGTCACGAACCAGGCTGGTGACGTCGTCGAATCGCTCGCTGGCGAGGCTATCGAACCTGGTATCGCGCGGACGTTCACCAGTGCAGGGTATCCCGATGACACCTACCAGGTCGCAGTCGAAGACGATCGGGAGGGCCTTCCCGCCTGGAAGCAGGCTACTCGGTGGTCGAATCTGGCGGCTTGTCCCTCGCTGGTGTTCGAACTCCGGCTGACCAACCAGAACGGCATCAGGCACGTCGTCCCATCGCAACGGTGTGAGTCGCCGTGAACGTGCGGTGGCTGCTGCGTCCGGAGACACAGCCTCGAGGGCTGATCTGGAACGACGTCGAAGACCGACCCCGGATGCCGCTCCGAATCTTCGCCGGACTCGCCCTCTGGTGGCTCCTCGGAATCATGATGTCCGGCCTCCTGGGAACGGTCGTTACCGGCCGGTCACCCTTCTTTGAACTCCGAGGGACTCCGGTTGGCAGTATCGCCGTGACCGCGATCGACCTTGTAGTCGGCGCCATCTCCACGCCTGTGGCCATCTACCTGGCCGGTCGGTACGTGGATCGCCGGCGGTTCCGCGATTTCGGTTTCCGCGTCAATCGCGCGTGGTGGGCCGACCTCACGTTCGGGTTCGTCCTGGGAGGCGCGTTGATGACGGCCATCTTCGTGGTCCAGTTGGCACTCGGCTGGGTCACAATACGCGGCGTTTTCGTCGTCGGTGGCGTCCCCCACTGGACGTTTCCGTACTGGTTCCTGCTCTCGGTGGGGTCCTACCTCATCGGATCCGTGATCGAAGAACTCCTTCACCGAGGTTTCCTGCTGACGAACTTCGCCGAGGGGTTCCAGGTCGGGCCAGTCGACGCCCGCGGGGCCGTGGTGGTGGGGATACTACTGACGAGCGGTGTCTTTGCGTTCGCACATGCTACGGCACCGAACGCGACGGCTATCAGTACGGCGTCGATTGCGCTCGCGGGTGTGTTCCTCGGGCTCGGGTACGCCTTGACTGGGGAACTCGCGCTCCCGATCGGTGTCCACGTCGCGTGGAACTTCTTCGAGGGGAACCTCTACGGATTCCCCATCAGTGGCTCGACGACGACGAGCATCCTCGCAATCGAGCAGCATGGCCCAGACGTCATGACCGGCGGTGCGTTTGGCCCCGAGGCTGGTCTCCTCGGTGTGGGCGCTATTCTTCTCGGTATCCTCACGACTATCGCTTGGGTGCGATATCATCGAGGTGGCTCTGGAATTCAACTGGCAGTCACGAACCGAGAGACTCTGTGAAAATAGGCATCAAAATCTGTGGGACCGCCCCATGAATATAGTACTCAGAGTGGTAAAACCACCAGTGGTTCTGCTGCATACACCCTCTGTATTCAGCACGCACCTTAGAACACTGACCGGAACTGATACAAATCTCGCGGTCACCATTCTACCTAATCCGACGACTGCTTCGGTAAGTCTTGGCCGATAACGTGTAGTAACGACTTGTAAAACAAGTCGTAACAGACTCCGCGTTTTTCACTCGAAACCCGGTGTGCCTTCGCCCCGATCACGCCGTCCGCAGATGCTTTAGTAACGGTTCCTCAAGGAATCGGTATGCGAATCGAAGCGACAGACGGGAACGAACACAAGGTCTGGCTCACCGACAGCGAGATCGAAGACCTCCGACGCGCCACCAACAGTCAGCGCGACGACCTCGTCATCCAGCTGGGCGCGTTCGTCGGCCTCCGCGCCTTCGAGATGCCCCAGGTCCGCCCCGTCGACGTGAAGCAAACCGAGAGCGGCCAGTACCGCCTCCGCGTCGAAGCCGGCAAGGACACCAGCGGGAAGGGTGGAAAGCCACGCGACGCCTACCTCCCCGACAGCGTCGAGCGCGACCTTCAACGGTTCCAGAACGAGCGCAACATCGCTCCGAAAGACCCCTTTATCGATCTGTCCCAACCAGGTGTCCGCGCCGTGATCCGCCGGACTGCCCAACGGGCAGCTCGGGAGACTGGTGACGAGGACTTCGAGAAGGTGAGCACGCACGATCTCCGCCGTCGGTTCGCCCAGCGCCTCCTGGTCGACCAGCAAATGAACCCGCGCGTCGTGATGGCTGTCGGCGGCTGGGACAGTTTCGCCGCCATCGAACCCTATCTGAACGCTCCGAGCGAGGACGTCATCGATGACGCGTTCGTAGAAGTAGGGCTGTAGCTCATCTGGTACTCTGTGCTATTGACGAAAATCGGAAACGGGCTTTGTTGAATTCCTCATTCCCGGACAGTTTGTTGAGGTCGTGCTGAATACAGAGCGCGAATCGGTCACAAGTGGATGGGCATTATCCCATCGGCCGGTCAGTCGATACAGTAGCTGAGCCTTGTTTAGACGCGTCTGCTGCCCTCGGTTAGTGGCTCTATCCGGTGAACAGAATTCATTCATGAGGGTCTCTCTTCCTGCTTTCATTCTGTGGATGCAGGCCGTAGTAGACGATATGCACCGCGTCTAAACAAGGCCCAGTGCGCGTATCGGTCACTGGACGAGACGCCTGAATTACCACATTCTGAGGTCCACAACAGGGCATGTACGTTGCACGCGCTGGCCGGACACATGCAAAAGGGGAAAACCAATTGCGAGAGTTGAAAATCACTACGGGACACCGATAGCAACGATTGAAACGATTTACATACCGATCGCACTGCAGTCGTGCGATCGGGTGTGCATTGATTTTCAATGGCGACTATGCCCCAATTTGCTCGACCACTCTGTGCCGAATCAACTACTCTGTAGAATCGCTAACTTAACAGGGCTGGCCTTCGACTTCAAGAGGCAACGAACTCCCATCGAGACTGAAGTACGACCTACTGTTTGGAGAATCTGCAAATCGGACGAAAATCGGTCAGGTTACGAACGTAGCAGTCATTACTCTGACTTGTTTCTTGTCCGTCTCGTATATCGTTACCGTAATCGTCTCACTGGACCCGATATTCTGATCCGTAAGCCCACTCCCCGTCGCATCTGAAAAGATCAAATCATCCCCCGACGAATCGAAGTACCGCGCTGCTGAGGTACTCCCACCGGCCGGCTCGTCTTCCACAGTGACGTAGACACGGTCGTCGTGAGCCCGGCTGAATTGGAGGTTCTTAATCGTGACTTTTCCATTTATCCGAGCATCGTGCGAGGCTGGATATCCAAAACCCCCGATTGAGGCCTGTGGGTTAGCGCTATTCGGCACGTCGTACTGTGCGATTGTTCCGGTCGTATCATCCTTCGGGGATTGCCAGATGAGCCGTAGGGTATCGCCGCCTTTGGCATTGACCGTCGCTGAGTCGCCCGCGGTGACATCACCCCCACTCCATTCGTTGATACTACCGACCGACGTTTTTTCGAGTGCGGCTCCCGCGAACCGCAACTGGTCGCCGTCAAACGAGTCACCGCTTGCGTGGGTCACCTGAACGTCACCATTGGCTTGCACCTCAAACTCAAACGTCGCACTTGGAGCGGTACTATCTACGCTCTCTCCGATTCCTAGCGCGAACACAGAGACGACAGCCCCCAGTATCACCACGATACCCACCATCAGGACGACCGAAATGACTGACGAGACGGCATCCTCGGACCTCATTAAAGTATCCGGCGTCACGTAGGCGGTGTTTAGTTAAGCGTGAAAAGTGAGGCGGACGGATTTTGTGGTGCCTATGCCAAAAATCAGCCGCCTCAGCGGATGTAGAGACTGGATTGATTTGGATTTTGTGGAGCGCGAGCGGACACCCGAGCCGGCGATGGCGCTGGGTATCAAATCGCACGTTGCGGGACTCTCGCTGTCGGATACCGTCGAATTACTCGAAGATCTGGGTGTCCAACGATCGCGGAAAGCAATCCACGATTGGGTTCAGAAAGCCGATTTACAGCCCGAATCCGGTAAATCACCGAATCAGATTGCGCTTGACGAAACCGTGATTCGGATCAACGATCAGCAATTCTGGCTGTACGCCGCCGCCGATCCGCAGTCGAACGAACTGCTTCACGTCCGGCTCTTTGCGACGACTACGACCACCCTCACGGAAATTTTCTTGCACGAACTTCGGCAAAAACACGATGTCGAAACTGCTGTCTTTCTCGTCGATGGCGCTCAACACCTCCAAACTGCGCTCTCTCGAGCGGGATTCCGATTTCAGATGCGGCGCCACGGAAATCGGAACGCTGTCGAACGAATTTTTCGAGAGTTCAAGCGTCGAACCTCGTCGTTTTCAAACTGTTTCAGTCACGTCGACCCCGAAACAGCCGAAAATTGGTTGCAGACCTTCGCTCGCTGGCACAATGCTCCAAACTAAACACTACCGTCACGTACACAGCAGAAACTATTTTATTAATTAATCAATCTACCGGTGATAAATGAGACTGTACCGAGCAATGTCTTGACTCCTAATCTGGGAGATACTCTATGCAAGATACAGCCTCTGTATCGGTCACGCCGGTACTGACAGATGGCGAGTGGACTCTATGGGCGTGCTGTATTCACAGCGCCAGTCAATCACTGATATTTCGGAAGTCGATGCGGTGACGAATGGGGACAAAAACAGTCGGTCTGTCGGATGAATTTGCGACGGTGAAATTTACCGTATAGTTATTTGACTACTGAACGTTGGTAGTGTAATGACGGGTTCGATTCGACTTCTCCACGTCGAGGACGATCTTGAGTTTGCAGATTTGGCTGCGACGGCAGTGGTGAATCGCCAGACGTAGCTGATTTCACGGTTTGAGTGCCTGCTTGATGTTGTGAACCGCACACATCAGGACGAGTTCTCGGAATTCACCGTACCAGGTTCTCGCACGCACGGCGTCGCCGAGTGTGCGCTTGATCGTCGAGAAGACGGTCTCACACATCGCTCGTTGCCGGTAGCGAGCCCCATCGATCCGCGCGTTGTGCGCGTGATCGATGTGCCGGAACTCACGATGTTTGATCAGTGGTCTTACGCCCTCTTCGCGGAGTTTCTCGCGTAAATCCATCCAATCGTAGCCTTTGTCGGCAGCGAGGCTGGCGAGGTCGCCCGCGTTGCGGAGGGCGACCTGCCAGCCGAGTTGTGTGTCGTGGCGTTTCTCAGTCGTACAGTGAACGTCCAGAATGGCTTGGTTTTCTGTGTCGACGAGAGCTGCAGCTTTGAGCGTCTTGACGCGGTAATTCGTCCGACGGCAGTAGTGTTTGCTCGCGTGTTCGCGGTCGAAGAACGTCGCGTCGATGGCGGCGTGACCGCTCGGGTCGTGCAGCTGCGCCGAGAGGCGCAGCAGCACTCGCCAGAGTGCTGTCTTGATTCTATCAAACCACTTGACTAGCGTGGAGTGGTCGGGGAGATCGGCCGCGTCAAGGCCGATCTCCGCGAGTATTTGTGGCATCTCGCTCAGCAAATCGAGTGCTTCTCGGTAGGATTTCTCCAGGTAAACCCGCAGACAGTGCAGCGACACCACCGCATACTCGGCGAAGCCGCCACCCCTTCGGGGGCGGCGACTTCGCCTCGTTCACCAACAGCATTTTTAGCTAACTGAACGACTTTACTCGTGAAGCGGGAGATCTTAGACATGAATCATCGACGGTTTCCCGCTTCAACTTCCTCGTTCTAACGGTCGAAGCCGCCGTCGTCCAGCGATTCACCAGAGCCGCTGCGACATATCTTGAACGTGAGAACGATCGCTTTCGGATCACCACGGTACCCGATGCCAGTGCTGGGCGTGAAATGCTCACCGACGAAGTGTTCGACTGTGTGGTCTCCGACTACGATTTGCCTGGACAAAACGGAATCGTGTTTCTTCGCACCGTCCGTGAACAATTCCCCGATCTTCCGTTTATTTTGTATACAGGGAAGGGATCTGAGGAAGTCGCGATGGAGGCCATCTCTGCAGGCGTTACAGACTATCTTCAAAAAGAGAGTGGGACTGATCAGTACACCGTCTTAGCCAACCGGATCACCAATGCCGTCGAATCGCACCGGTCAGAACAGAAACTGGCCGAACAGAACCGTGACCTCCAGCGGTACAAACAGATGATAAACTCGATGAACGAGGCCGCCTGTATCTACGACGAGTCCGGACGCTTCGTGGTCGTAAACGAATATCTGGCTAACTGGTACAACACCACCAAAGAACAGCTCAAAGGCCAGAAAAGTAGGTTGATCCCGATTATACGTGATCAGTCTGCCGACAGCGATCCCTACCAGGCCCTTCTTGACGGTCGGCGCGAACAACTGTCGGGGGAAGTCGAAGTCGAATTTTCCCACCGAGGAGATGTTGTGTTAGAGTATCGGTTGGTCCGCCTCACTGTAGATGGGGTGCTTGAAGGAATCGTCGGTGTCGCCCGTGATATCACCGAACACAAAGATCGTGAGCGAAAACTTCGCCGAGAGCGGGACCGTCTTGACGAGTTTGCGGGTGTCGTCAGTCACGACATCCAGAACCCACTGACCGTAGCGAAAGGTCGTTTAGAGCTCGCAAAAGGAGAGTGTGACAGCGATCATCTTGCTGGACTCGGGACCGCATTAGACCGTATTACGCGAATTACTGAGGATGTCCTCTGGCTGGCGCGAGAAGGACGAGCCATCGGTGCGGTGGATGCTGTTATGGTGGCCCATACGATAGACAAAGCTTGGGACATTGTCGGAGAGCAGACAGAGCACGCCGAGTTACACTACGCAGACGAGACGGTTTCCTCACTCTCTGTTGAAGCAGACGATGATCGACTGTGCCAACTCTTCGAAAACCTGTTCGGAAACGCGATTAAACACGGTGGAGCAGACACAACGGTCACAGTCGGTGCGCTGGACAATGGCTTCTATATCGAAGACGATGGGCCTGGTATCCCCGAAGAGAGACGTACTGACGTGTTTAGCGCCGGCTACTCAACCGACGAGGAAGGAACGGGATTCGGGTTGAGCATCGTCGAGCGGGTGGTCGAAGCTCACGGATGGGAAATCAACCTGACAGAGAGTGCTGAGGGTGGTGCCAGATTCGAGATTACTGGAATTGAACTCACTACTGCATAGACGTTCTGTATCTTGCACGGCAGTTCTGTCATAACAGAGGATATCAACAAAGCAGATGTTTCGAAGCGTCGCTGATTCGCGATCGGGTTAGAGTTGTGCCTGGTCCACAACGATGTCCCCACAGCGGGGACAGAGGAGTCGGTGGCGAGCGGTCGAATCATCGTCGATCCAGTCACCGTCAGCGGGACTTTCATGTTCGCACGTCGGGCAGAAGAGCAGTGTCTTTGCCTGACGGCAAGTAGGGTCGTTGGAGGAGGGGTCTGTCAGAGTCATATCCGTGGGGAATGGGTTTGACCGACGGCGGCACACAGGGCGTTCAGGACGACGAGCGCACCAACGACATGCGGCGCTCGATGACGACGTCGTGGCCGTAGTCGCCCCGGCGGTACTGGTCGTAGAGGTTCTCGACAGCCGGGAAGTCAGTCGTCCATTCGGTGTAGTGGACGAGATCGCCGACGTTGTAGCACAGTCGCCACTGGCCGTGTGTGGGCGCTGAGCTGGTCGCAGTACGCTCGGAGCCTAGTGCCTGGGCCATCTTCATCTCACCTCCCGTCGGATGCGTACAGCCTTGGATGCCAGGCGAGCCGAGGTGGCGCAGGTCCTCGTGGGGCACGGCGAACGTCATGAGGTCCGCGCTGCTGACGGCCATCGCGAGTCTGCGCCGTCGCTCACGGTCACCGATCAATTCCTCGAGGCGCTAGACGGTCTCGTCGGCGAGGTCGGCGACGAGGACGCCGGTCACTGCCTGGGCGTCCTCGTGGACGGTACAGACGAGCAGCCACGGCTCACTGTCGGCCGTGGTGATCGCGACCGTCTCGCCGACCTCTGGGAGGGGAGCGTCGGGTGTCATCGGCCACCTCCGACTGCGAACTGAGTGATGGCAGAATACTTATTGGATAGTCTCGCCAACATCGAGAGTGGGCCCTGGTTCCCGCTCGTGTAGTTGCCCACCAGCTCTCCTTGACCCAGAGTTGATCCCCGCGGGTCTGGGGCCCGTTTCGGCACGACCCCTCTGGTTTCTCGGCTCATGCGGCCCCACCTGGTGGCGTTTCAGTCGTCGCTGGACAACTCCGTCCGAGATGGATAGCGAGCGACGCCTGTTCAGGAGATCGGCACCACAGTACGGGCAGGCCGTCGCGACGACGACATTCGAGCCTTCGCGTTCTTCGATAGCCATCACTGCCCACCTCCGTCGGTGACCAGCGGATCGTGCCCGACCACGTTCGCCAACGACTCACCCAACGCCCGCTGTTCCTCGGCGTCGACGGTGAAGCGGCGGCCCACTACTGGGACAGCTACGAGCGCGCCCTGGTGATCGTCAAGGACACCGTTGCCGAGAAAGTCGAGCTGACCGAGATCCCCTTCAAGACGCTGGGGCAGTGGTGCGAGTACACGCGTGAGGAGCGTGGCTGGGCCGTCGGACCGCACGTCGACGGCTCGCTCGTGGGCGAACTCGTGAGAGGGCCCGACGCATAAACGGTCGTTCCATGGCTGACGCGAATGGCTTCGTCTACGAGTCCATCCGTGGTCCCAAATGGAAGGTCGAGTTCGACCGACGGAGTGGTGGTGGCTTCGAGCGTGTCGAAGCGGTGTGGACTGGGTGTGGCTGGCGCGTCACCGGGCGGGAAGTCGTGACGACGATGCGGCGGATCTGACCGTTCCGGACCCACGGACTTCATCGAAACTGTCTCGTCCTGAATCGTTTGCTTCGTAGATCAGCGGCCTCTCTCAAAGAGAAGTCGTGTTAGGTGCTGATAGATGCAAAAACGGGACCAGATCGGTTCGCTGTGTCGCGTCACAGACGCGGATGAAGCCGTCGGAGCGGACGAATACGTTCCAAGGATCTACCTGAAAACTGAGAACAGTGTCTCCGTCTGTGGTTCTGTCATGGGGATCAAACAGAGCGTTGAGTGCAGCCGGGTCAACATGCTCACTTATCGGCGGGAGATCGACTGGATCGATATCAGCAGCATCCGCCAGCGCCGTAACAATGGCCTGTACCGGAGAGTGATTATTTTCAGTCTCGTACTCCACGTCAACGACTGGCACTCACCCTCGATAGACGGTTAGTTCCCCAGTGTCTCCCATACAATCTCGACAGTACTACGACATAAAAAACCGACGTAAAATACGAAATGTTGCCTCTGTTGAAATACTATTAGTTCGACACATATCCCCTGAAACAGCCGTTCGGTAGAACTGCGATCTGTGAGTCGTATTTTCTGGTCGTCGTCACGTACAGATCGAGGATAGCATTCGCTCTTGTGTCTACGAGGAGCGTGACTTTCAACTGTTGACTCGTCAACTTCGTTCGCTTCGTATAGTGTTTCGAGGCGTGACTCCGGTCGAACCCGGAGGCGTCAATCCCGACGACACCGTTGGTCGGAAGGAGTGTGACCGAGAGGTTGAGCAGGACGCGCCATACGGTCATATCGAGGCGATTGAACGCCTTACACAATGTCGAGGGTGAGGGGAGTTCCGTCAGATCGACGGCGCTCCGAATACGGGGCATCTCGATAAGTTCGTCAAGAAGCGTCCGGTACGTCGTATTCTTCCGTATCTTGAGACAGAGCAAGACGATGTGTTGATGAAGTGTGTACCGGCGTTTCGAGAACTTCGACGAGTAGTGGGCAACAGCTCGCCGAGCCAAGTGATACGCCTGCTCAACGAACCGAAGCAACTGCGACTTTGGGAGGGCCTGCATCCGGTCAGACTACCGGACGAACCTGTAACTATCCGAGGATTTGAACAGAGCCGTACGGCGGTAGATTTATTTCTACACCAAATTGACAGATTGTATGGGTTCGGGACAAGTGACTGCAATTGGGCTGGTGATCCTCGTTTTGCTCTCCGGCTGTTCTGGATTCGTCGGAATGGACCAAACTGAACCAACCCAGTCAGTGTCGACTGGAGTGGACGATGGGCCGACTGAGGAATCAGCAGCCGAGACGGAAAGTAGTGCTGCTACATCTACAACAACACCAACATCGGTAGACTCCGATGATGACGGACTACATGACCGGCGTGAGGCCGAACTCGGAACTGACCCAAACGAGGCTGATACAGACGATGATGGTCTCACTGATCTCCGTGAGGTGACTGAGCCAAAACAGACCCCAATTCGGCAGATACCGATAATGATGGGCTTGACGATGCTGCCGAACTGAAGGGTGACACAGACCCACGTAAGCGCGATACAGACAACGATGGACTCGCTGACGGTGCCGAGATCGAGCGCGGTACTAACCCAACCATTCGGGATACCGATGGTGACAATCTCCTTGATGGTTGGGAGGTCCATAGCGACGTCTATCCAGACGCGAATCCACTGTACAAGGATATTTACGTCGAGATTGACTACATGAAGAGCTACTCGCTCCCTGACGATGAGCGAGCGCTAATCAAGTCCAAGTTCGCCGACGCGCCGGTCTCGAATCCGAACGGAACGAACGGAATCAACCTCCATCTTATTAGGAGCGACCAGGTCCCGTACACTCGTACGCTTGGAGGCCTAAGGACAGATGAATACGAGAACAAATACTTTGACCATAACGGGCAAGCATACCATTACGCGATTTTAGTTGACCGGAGTTCACTCTCAGAGTCTGTCGATGGTGGCGGCGCTGAGGGTATAATGCACGTTTCAGGGACCGTCGACGACACACGCATGGGGACCACGTTCATACATGAACTTGGCCACTCAATGGGCCTGATGCCTGATGTATACCGTGGCATTGACACCACCGACGTTCCGTTCGACGAATACCCCAGTGTTCTGAATTACAACGCTCCCCCGGACCACTATAGCTACACCTCGGAGGCCGTCTCCGACGCTGGCTTTGACGACTGGAAGTATATCGAGAAGGAGATGTTTACTCCATCAACTCGGCTCATGCCGGGACCCGATGCTCTGGATCAATGTGTTGGCGGTTCGTTCGCAGGGGGCGATGGATCCACCAGCAATCCGTACCGGATCGAGACACTCCACCAGCTCGAGTGTATCGGCGTCGACTCTGATGCGAATTATAAACTCGTCTCGGATATCGACGCAACGTGGCGGAATGGGTTCGACCCGACACCACGATTCTCTGGAACACTCGACGGAAACGGCCACACAGTTCGTGGACTTACTGTCCACCGGTCGGACAGTGCCGGTGGGATCGTCAAGACACTCAACGGCGGAACGATTAAGCGACTCCATCTTCGGAATGTCTCCGTCCGCGGACAGGACAATGTCGGGGGCGTAGCCAGCACCTCAAGCGGCACGATCACGCAGGTTACTGTTACAGGGAGTATCCGCGGAGAGCGTGGTGTTGGAGGTATCGCTGGCGTTGTTGCCGAGCCGAATGCTAATTACCGGGTTGGCGAGATATCTGCCGTCGAAGTGAATGCCACAGTCGTTGGTGAATACAGCGTTGGCGGTCTCGCCGGTAACAGTATCGGTAACGTGACCAATTCAGCGGTCTTCGGTAGCGTCCGTGGCGAGTCCTCGGTTGGCGGGCTGGTAGGAATGAACTATGCACCAGGTCGGGTCGCTTCCTCGTTTACTGCCGCGACTGTTAGCGGCGAAGAGCACGTGGGTGGTGCCGTCGGTCGGAACTACGAGAATGGCCCGGTCGAGGATGTCTACTGGAACGCTGACGCCACTGACCAGTCAGCGTCGGCCGGGAGCCCCACGTCAAACGGACTCTCAACGAACGAGATGACTGGAGAAGCCGCCGCAGAGAGTATGTCTGGCGTTGATTTCAGCGGGCCATGGATTACAACCGACGCCTATCCCGTGCTTGACTGGCTATCAGAGCGTGTCACCCGCGAGATGCGTATTAGATCGTCTTGAAATCACTCTTGCCATCATTGGGCTGCCACTAACAGGCCCCGGCGTGGGGCCACGCTCAGTCTATTGGTTGGTCTGTCGGACGGCCGAGCGTGCAGCTCAAGAAACTGGCGACCAGGACTTCGAGAAGGTGAGCACGCACGATCTCCGCCGCCGGTTCGCCCAGCGGCTGCTCGTCGACCAGCAGATGAACCCGCGCGTCGTGATGGCCGTCGGCGGCTGGGACAGTTTCGCCGCCATCGAGCCGTATCTGAACGCGCCGAGCGAGGATGTCATCGACGATGCGTTCGCTGATATCGGGTTGTGAAGCGGGCATTGTTGAAACCTTCATTGGCTGATTCTTTTATTGGTCGTGCTGAATCAAGAGGTTCTATCAGCATCGGATATGTCTAGCGCTCTGTGAGTGCGTACACGTTTTCATCATTGCTCCCGAGATAGATTGTACCATCCTTCACCGCCGGTGAGGACCACACCTCATCACCCGTTTGGAACGACCACTGTTTGGTTCCATTCTCGGCGTCGATTGCGTACATGTTGCCGTCGCTACTCCCGACGTATACCGTGCTATCTGCCACTGTAGGTGAGGATTCAACCACGTCTTTCGTCTGGAAGGACCACTGCTCCGTCCCGTTATCGGCGTTAATCGCGTACAGGTTGTCGTCAATGCATCCGACATAAACTCTGCCATCCTTCACCGCTGGTGAGGACCATACCTCATCACCCGTTTGGAACGACCACTGTTTGGTTCCATTCTCGGCATCGATAGCGTACACGTTGGAATCCTTACTCCCGACGTAGACCGTGCCATCCACCACTGCCGGTCTAGACTGTATCTCACCATCCGTCCGATAGGACCACTTTTCAGTCCCGTTCTTGGCGTTTATCGCGTACAAGTTGGAGTCCTCACTTCCGATATAGACGGTACTATCGACTACAGTCGGCGAAGAGTCCACCCAGTCGCCAGTTGGGAAGGACCACTGTTCGATCCCGTTTTCGGCGTTGATCGCGTACACGTTGGAATCCTGACTCCCAACATAGACTGTCTCATCTTTCACTACCGGCGAGGATTCAACTGGAGCACCCGTAGGAGAGGACCATTGTTCGATTCCATCTGCAGCGCTGATGGCATACACGTTGGTGTCGTAGCTCCCAACATAGACGGTTCCACCCACCACAGTCGGTGAGGATACCACCTCGGCGGTTGTCTGGAAGGACCATCGTTGGATTCCATCCTTGTCGTCGATTGCGTATATCGTGGCGTCGTCGCTCCCAACGTAAACGCTGCCCCCCCTTACCGCCGGCGAAGAGACCACTGAACCTTCCGTTTGGAAGGTCCATTTTTGAGATACGTCTCCGGTTATTGAGTCTACTGGAGTCCCTCTCACACATCCGGCGATCGAAATGGTTGTCAGTGTTCCAAAAGAGGTGAGGAAGTCTCGACGTCTTGCCATTAATGACTCACTGAATCCGGCATCATTTAATTTTTTGCTAGTCAGCAAGTGGCTAAAATTTCTATCCAGAATGGGATCTGTGCCTAATGAATAGTGAGCATTTTGAGGTCAAAAACTATTCAGTCAGCAGCAGAAGCTAGATCTTCCGACAGTCAGAATGATGCCACCGCACGTACGACGATCTGGCTGGCACAGTCTTGGTTCTCTTGGCGATGAGGCGCAGTAGACCGGTCAAACACGGCCCCGATGCCAAATTTCGAGAAACAAAAACATTTCCTAAATATCACATCTCATCACGTCGGATTGAGAATCCAATCAGAAACCACACACACTGAGCCTGACAGAGTTACATCATGTCCCGAAAACGGGACCGGAGAATTCGGCATGGCGTCACTGTTTGTAAATTTATATGTGGTACCATATGATTCAGATGTCGCCCCCAGATATGGCCGTTCGTTTGAATAACCGACATCTGCCCACTCAAATAATTTCTTAATATATTCTTCCGAATCACTCCTGTCGTCGAATTTGATGCATAAGTAATTAATGTAGAATGTCCATTTGCGATCCCCACTATACTCTGGTAAATTACTTTTTGCATACGCAACTGGGGGCGTATAACTTTCTAATGAAGGACTTGTCCAGCCATAGGCCTGATATGTATCTACCGGAATCTCAGGACCCTGATCTAATTTCCATTCCTTGACGCCTGAAGTGGGGATTTTTGCTTTCGGATACACTGTCCTAACCGCCTCTTTCGCGGACGAGGCTGAAATGTCTGCTACCGTCTCCTCTAGCGTTACATTCCGTTCTGCATTGATCTTATGAACTGAGTTATTGGATTCATGTTCGCCGGCAAGACGAACAATTGGTGGCCAGATATTCTCGAACTCAGACGATGTCATCGTTTCTCCAGTCCGAAGTTGTTCTTTAAGAGCTGCGACTGGGTCTTCGTAAGCATCCGGATCTTTGATACCGGTCTGCAAATAGAGATTTCCGGAAACAGTGACTGCATAGTATGGTTCAATCCCAGAATCTCCTCCTACCTTGAGTGATATGATGAGCCACGGATTGGGGCACTGATCAATCTCAAATTCTTCTACCAGATTTTCCGCAGGTAGAATCGACTTCATCAATTCGTATCGTTTTTTTGCAGCGTAGTTTGTTTCGTACTCCTCAAGGTGCTTGCGAGAAAACCAACCACCATCAGAGTCAATTTTATCAGTACTCATTAAGTCATTGATATTGAGGAAGGTGACTGGACGAAGCCGTTCTACAATAGTAGGGAGTTTATTGATAGAGCCGACATCTGCATCTGGGGCGTTCAGTTCGTCCACTTTGTTCGAGCCCCCACCTTGTATTTCCCAGCAACGTAGGGATAGTAGTTGTACGGGCGCAATGGGACGCTTTCAGTCGCCACTTTCGCCTCATCAATTGAGATTAGAGTCGGTGTATCCGTCGGTGTCGAGGTCACTGATTCGACCGCAACAGTTTCTGCGGGATTATCAGTATCCGCCGCCCTGGACGAAGAGTCTGCACATCCCGCTAGGGAGAGAATTCCACTCGTAGCGGCCGCTTTCAGGAAATGCCTCCGACCAATCATATTTTCTACCTTTCGAACGACATTTTTTATATTTTTCGAGAATCAATAATGCCGTGCAGTTGGAACAGGATGACTGTGGTCGTAACTGGCCCATATCTCAGAGTTCGAAGACATAGGCTGCACCAGACTTTTCAACACCAGACGTATGCTCATCCCTCGATCCGACAACCGCGTAACGTCCGTTCCCAGCGACACTCCCGTCGCTCATTCGATCAGCAGGATCGCCTCCTGCCGGAGCTAGTTTCCTCGTATATTCATACGAGCGATTATCTTCATGCAGGATATACGCCCCACCGCCTTTTTCGATCTCTTCGAAGGGATTACAAACCAAAGCTACTGCCCCGTCACTCGAGACGTCGATACTATAGCCAAAGTTGTAGCTATGTTCTGGCTTGGGGCCAGGCACAACCTCTCGCTGGCTCCAGCTACGATCCTGGGTGAACACGTACACTGCCCCGATATTATTCGAGTCGTCGATCATCATCTCACCCCCGACTAGTACTTTATCCCCAGAATGGGTTATAGCGATATCTCCTCCACCGAACATTCTGGGGTTTCCATCAATATATGCCTCCTGAGACCATGTGCCCTCAGATTTTCTGAAAATATAGCCAGTGTCATACCACTTCCCACCTTTTCGATATGAGGAACGTTCTCGTACGGCAATCGTGGACCCATCTCCTGATATTTCTACCTTAGAAATGTACTGTCCACCGCTTTCCCGACTTGGTTCTAAAGTAGCCTCTTGAGACCAATCCCCGGAATCAGTCCGCTGAAACACGTACAGACTTTCAATTCTCTCTTCCTCCCGATCGAGCGCACCCTCAAGGACCAGCGTATCACCGGATCCTGAGAGAGCGATCGAATACGAATAGGTCTGGAAAACAGTCTCCCTCTCCCACGATTGATTGGACTTGCGATAGATGTACACCGCGCCTTCTTTGGATGCGTTTTTAGGCGTACGTCCTGGCGCGGTTATGGCGATGGTTGACCCATCATCTGATATCTCGAGATCATCGCCCAAGCCGTCCTCTCTTTTCGGATTTGGTAGCGTAATTTTCTGGTCGTTCGACCAGGCCTTTTCCTCTCGATTGTAGATTTCTGCATAGCCCGTTTTAGGGACACCACCCACGGTACCCCTACCCGTCCCGACCACAATCTCGTCACCGTCGTTTGAGATGGCATTAGATTGGCCAAACATATCGTCCTCTCTCACATCAGATGGTTCGAGTTTCTGGGTCTCCTTAATCCGCTCCAAATCCGAAATAGCTCTCAGTGACTCGTTCTCTTCTCCCTCCGAAGTAGTCTCAATCGTACTCGGTTTTCCTTCCGAGGCGGTCGGATTCAGCGACGAACAGCCAGCCAATGAGACTGAGAGTCCAACGCCAGCTTTGAACAAAAACGATCGACGGTCATCTCGTGGCATCATTTCGAATTGTCTGGAAAGTAGTAAATATTCGCATTTCAAAAAGGTAACTATATCCTGAAAGTAACCATTTTGGCCCTGTTGAAATCCCATTGTATCGACACCTTTCTCGCTGAACAGTCGTTAAGTAGGTGAGGAAACCTAACAACAACACAAAATATTCACTCGCTATCCGGAATAGCGTACTCGTGAGTAGATTCAGTCCGGTTGTCTGGGGAAGCGCCCTTATTGCACTCGCTATTATCGTAATAGCTCTCTATCGGTTGTATAATAATAGACGAGTGCAGAGTTGAGGTGTATGATTAACTCTCCGCCTCCATTTGTCAGAGTGTCTTATTGATGTTATGAGTGAGACAACCGATTACGAGTTCACGGAACTGCTTCCACCAGAGTCGTGAGCGGACGAATGCGCCATATTTCCGTTTGAGGCGAGAGTTCACCGTCTCGTTCTGACTACGTTGGCCGTAGAGGTCAGCATCCTGCCGAGCGTTCCACGCCTTGTGGAGCGGGGAAAACTCTCGGTGCTTGATGAGTGGACGAACCCCGTCTTCACGGGCTAACGCACGAATTTTCTGGTCGTCGTATCCCTTGTCACCGAGGAGAACCGCTACTTCCCCGGTATTCCGCTTGATGAGCGACGGCGCTATCTTCGAGTCGTGTTTTCGTGTCGTCGTTACGTGTACGTCGAGAATCGAGTTCGACCTTGTTTCCACGAGAAGCGTGACCTTCAACTGCTGAATCGTCAACTTCGCTCGCTTCGTATAGTGTTTCGAGGCGTGACTCCGGTCGAACCCCGAGGCATCAATCCCGACGACACCGTTGGTCGGAAGGAGTGCAACCGAGAGGTTGAGCAGGACGCGCCAAACCGCCATATCGAGGCGATTGAACGCCTTACACAACGTCGAGGTGGATGGGAGTTCCTCCAGTTCGATGGCCCTCCGAATCCGAGGCAGCTCGATGAGTTCGTCAAGCAGGGTTCGGTACGACGTATTCTTTCGCACCTTGAGACAGAGCAGGACGATGTGCTGGTGAAGTGTGTACCGCCGTTTCGAGAATTTCGAAGAGTAGCGGGCAAGAGCTCGCCGAGCCAAGTGATACGCCTGCTCAACGAATCGAAGCAACTGCGACTTTGGGAGGGCCTGCATTCGGTCACATTATTGCTCGACCCTGTAACTCTCTGAGGGTTTCAACAGAGCCGAACGTAATAAACAGAGTATCATGATGGATACACCCTCTATATTCAGCAAACCACTCTTATCAGATGATGAGAGTGTTATTGGCGCCTCGACTTATGCGATGAGCCTCCCGTCAGGGGTGCGGTCAATCGTTTTTGCCGCCTCCATCCGTTCGATGAGGTCCGCCGCGTCGTCTGGCGCGAGCCCATCGGCCTCCTCGACGACCGCGTCGACGACGTCGTCCGGGTCGGCGCCGTAGCCGGCCCCTCGAACTTCAGCCCCTCGACGACCTCGGTCACGACGGCGGTCGGTGCGTCCGACGTGACGACCAGCACCCCATCGTCGTCAGTCTTGACCTCCACGTCCGGGCCAGGGTCGAGCCCCAGTTCGCGGAACGAGCGACTCTTCAGCCGTGTCGCACGCTCGGCGTCGACCATCTCGATCGTCTCGGAATGGCGGGCCTTCGCCGACGCTTCAGCGAGTCGCACGAGGTCCAGCAGCGAGCGTGGCGTCACTGGGATGGTCCGCTCTTCGTCTTCCTCGCGGGCGACCAAGCGCGTCTTCACGGCCACGTACCACTCGCGCAGCGCGTCTTTCACCGCGGCGCTCGCAAACGTAGGCGTGAGGTCGCGACACGCCTGCAGGTACGCTCGCAAGGCGTCGATGCTCACCTCGCCGTCGACGTCCTCGAGGAGATCGTCGGGCACCGCCTGCCCGCGTGCTTGCCTCGTGGCAACATCACGGCCGTCGAGGATATGGCCTGCCAGTTCGTCGATTTCCTCGCGGTCCGTACGCTCCTCCAGAACCCACAGCAGGTCGAATCGATCCAGCAGCGGTGAGATGATCTTCGTCTGCTGGATCGGCGAGTCGTTCTCTCGGAAGTGGCCGTCCTCTGGGTTGGCCGCCGTGAGCATCGCAGTCTCGGCGTTCAGGACCGCGCGCTCACCAGCCTTCTCGATCGTGACCTTTCCGGACTCCATCGCCTCCAAGAGCGCGTTCTGTTCCGACGAACCGGCACTGTCGAGTTCATCGATGAAGACGGCGCCACCGGAACACTTCGGGATGGCGCCTGCCGTGACGGTCAGGTCGCGGTCGTCAAAGCCGTCTTTCGTCATCGCCGCTGTCAGGCCGGCCGCCGACGTGCCCTCGTTACCCGACGTCTTCTGACCACGTGGACTGAGCGCTGTCAGCGCTTCACCGAAGTCCGTCTTGCCTGTGCCCGGATCGCCCAACAAGAGCTGATGCACGAGGCCGCGGTGGTTCGTCCCTTCTGCATCGGGCGAGTTGCCACGAACCAACTGGAGGATGAGACCCTCCTTGATGTGCTCGTCCCCGTAGTGAGTCGGTGCGACCGAATCCACCAGCACGTCCATCGGATCGTGCATGTCGGCGAGTAGGTCGATGACGTCCTGGTGGGCGTCGCGGTTCACTTCCTGCATCGCCGACTCCTCGACGATGACGTCCTCAGCGTCGAGGATCTTCTCGCCGACTGTCGAGCCGTTCGGATGGATGGCTTTGTACGTCGCGACGACCGTGACGACCTCGCCAGATTCGACGCCCTGTCGAGCCAGCGCTTCCGTAAGATGGGCGTCGATCGTCTCAGTTCCTTCCTCGACACGCTCGGGAACGGGCTGCAGACGGAGCGCCTGATAGTCGACGTACTCACACTTCTCGCGCTGCAGCGTCCACGGAGCGCGCTGTTTGCCACATCCCTCACAGAACGCCGGTTGACGGATGCTCCCGAAGTTCTGAGCGACTCGCTTCTCGTTCTCACACTCGCGACAGCGGAAGACGGCCATCTCCAGTTTGGGATCAACCGACGAGCGCTGTCGAATCTGCCCACGCACGGCGATCGTGTCGCTGACCGTCTCGGCGTAGTGCTCGCCGACGTGGAAGACGTCGACAGACTCCTCGAGGAACGCCATCGAGTCCGTACTCATGTGACCACCCCGATGATACCGTCGACGAGCCCACCGACGACGTTCAACGCTGTATGGAAGTCGATGCCTGGGATGATGCCCGTCCAGAGCATCGCCAGCAACAGCACGGTCGAGATGAGGAGCGAGACGAGGCCGTGACGGGCGACCGTCCGCCCGATCGCCGCGGCGACGCCGAGGATGGCCTTGAGTTTGAAGCCCCACCAGAGCCACAAGCCTGCGGTCATCAGCGTCCCGACGCCGATTCCCAGCGTCGCCAGCCCGAACTGACCGACAAGGAATTCGATGCCCATCCGGAGAAGATCGACGGGCGTCACGAGCATCGCGGCTCACCTCTGACTCGTCGAAACGTTTCATTTTTTCGAGAGTTGTAGGCGGCCGCCAAGGCGCACTCGCTCGCGTCGCATAATGCGCTCGCCCCCACGGGGGTACTCATGTCCAGTCAAGAATTCCGCGCGCGCGAATTTTTCTGGTCGCGACCGCGAAACCGGCGCGGGGACCGTTCTCCGTCGGTCCGACCCCCTGGGTTCGTCTACGAAAACAGACAGTTCTTGAGCACTCCTCGAGGTCGGCGACGAGGATTGTGGTCTGCTGGGGTGGGTGGTCGGCCTGATCACGCCGACGCACCCCCCGGAACTGCAGCTCGCTTCGAGTCCGTCTCTGAGAGATAGACCTTCAGGTCACCGTGGATCGGCTTCGAGATCTCCGGCCACGTGATCGGCGGCCAGGTGAACTCCTTCTCGGTGTAGAGAATCGCCTCGCCTGTGTCCAGGTCCGACGTGATGTCCTCTTCCATCGGCACGGACTCGAATCCCTTCGGCGATGAGCCGCCGTGAGGGTTCGCCGTCCCGTTCATCCCGACGCGCCATCGAATGCGGTCGGTCCAGAGGTTGTGCAGGTGCTTGTCCTTGTGGCCGAAGAACAGCCCGATGATGCCGTTCTTCCGGAAGTCCTCGACGGCCGTCCCTGCGAGCTGCACCTTCTGGAGCGTCGCGTACTGGTCCTTCGAGACACCCTCTCGAGCGAGCGATGCGACCTCGTCGCAGATCCACGTTGTCCAGTCGAACGGGCCGCGCTCGACGAGCGAGAGTGCCCAGCCGAACCACCAGTGATCGACCGGGTCGCCTTCCTGGAACTTGACGCCGTCGACGACCTTGTCACTCTCTTCGTAGACCCACTGGCAGCCCCGCATTTTCGGATCTGGGTAGACGACGTGGAACACGCCGTCTTGTAGGACGTTCAGATTCAGGTCCATAATGTCGCTGTAGTGCGTTACCTTCCGGACGACGTCCTCGAGCGGCACCTGCTTGCCCATCGAGTTACGGTTCCCGCCCTTCTTCACGACGTACGCGGTCGCGTCGTATCCCTTCGGGAGGCATACGTGCGCGACCGGTGCGTACGGGAGCCATTCCGAGCGCGAGCCCGTCGCCGCCCGCCAGACCACACGCGAGTTATTGACCTCCATGTCAATCTGGGCGGCGCGAAGAGCGAGCGTCGTCTTCCCGGAGTTCGGCGGTCCTGTCGCGAACCACTCGACGCCGCCACTCGGTTGGTTGCGGCCGCCGTCCCATGTGTGGTCCCAGAACGCCGGCACCAACCCTTCCGCGTCGAACTGGTCGGGATTGAACTCCGGCATTCCGTGGATTCGACGAAGGTGCCGTCCGTCCGAGTGGTTTCGTGCGTCGTTCGTCCACTGCTCGCTGCCGTAGTGGGGCTCGATGAAGCCCAGTTCCTGCGGGTCGTGTAGATCAGACATGGTCACATCGTCCTCGAGGGTTGACTCTCTGCGCCGTCGTCTTCGCGGTGTTCGTCAGCCTCACCGGCCCAGCGATCGACCGCCCGGTTGTACGAGGGGAGCAGATACGTCGCGGCCCACAGCTCCCGCTCGCGCTCGTACTTCTCAGCGTCCACCGTGAGGACCCGCTGGGCGACGGTGCTGTCGTGGATCTTCCAATCGAAGTCCGGCTCGACCATGTGCAACTCTCCGAGTGTCCCGTTGTCGAGGCGGGAGAGCCAGTCGTCGACGGCGGCCATGTCCTCGAAGCCATCCAGGAGTGACAACAGAAGGTCGCTCTGTTTCTGGTAAAGGTCGTCCAGCGCCGGCCGCATCGCGAAGTACTGCGTCTCGCTGGCGTCCTCGACACGCTCGCTCTTGTTGGTGTACTGCTGGGCGTTCTTCCGGAGGGTTCGGTACGCAGCACGGAACGCCGGCCGGATGTACTTCGCGGCCCACAGCCGGCGTTCCTGCTCGGCCGTGTGCTGATCGACAGGGTCTTCGCGCCACTCGCGACGGTTGGGGCTCGTGATGAGGATCGACAGTGGCACTGGTCGTGAACACACCTCAACGAACCAGCCGTCAGGCACGCGACCGAGCGACCAGAACTGCATCTGGTGCAAGGACACGATGAGATCCCGGCGGTCAGTGTATCCCTCGATGGTCCAGCGCTGAAGCCACTGACGCTGATCCTCGTTCAGTTTGTCCAGCGCTGGCGTGATAGACACGTCTGTTCCCGCATTCGTCTCTCTCTCACGCACGCCGTCCAGGAGGCCGTCCAAGGACGACTGCCCCGAACCCGAAGCCATCAGTCGTCACCTCCGGCGGCTGCCGTCGACGGCTCGTCATCGCGATCGAGAGCCGGGTCGTCGTCCGAGAGGACCGTATCGAAGGGCTTGCTCTGGCGGTTGTGCGCCTCGTTGACGACGCCATCCTCGCGGAGGTCACGAAGCCAGTCTTCGACGTCGTATTGCTTGTTCTCGCTCTCGATGAGTTTCTCCAGCAGCTGGTCGATCGTGCCGAACCGGCGGACGTTCAGGTCCGTGTACCATGCGGTGACCCAGGCCTTGCGCGCCTGCCCGGGTGCGACCCACGACTGGGCTTTCCCCTCGATCGGCTCGGCGAACATGAGCACGAACGGGAGGCACGTGAGTGGGCCCCACTGCCACGCCCCGACGAAGTCCATCGAGGCGAAGGCGGCCATCGCTGGCACGGCGACCATGCCCGCGAGTTGAGCGTACTGCTGGGCGCCTATCGACTCCGGTAGGACGCGGAACTTCCCGGGTCGAGGTCGTCCTCGAGGAGTTCGCCGTCGTCGTTGCGGGGTGGCTGGTAGGTTCGCCACGGCCACGCGAAGATGACTCTGGAGGGAAGGTGCTCGACCAACGCTGGGGCGTCCTGGTCGACAACGATTACCTTGTCGTAGTCACCGACGCAGTTCCACTCGGCTTCCTTGTTGTCGATGTTCAGACGAGCGTAGCAGCCCTTATAGCGGGCCCACATCGACAGGAGGCCACGTGAGTAGAGGACGGGCTCGTTGTTCTCGTCGAAGACGACGTCGTAGCCCTCGATCTCGATATCACCGGAATCGAGGACCTCGCTCTTGTCGTCAAGCGGCGACGTGGCGGTCTCCGGGTCTATCCGGATGAATCCCCACGTTTCGACTGCATCCTCGTCGTCCTCGAGCTGCATCACCGCCACGACGTAGGCGATGAACAGCGAGAACACGACCGGGAAGTGTGCCGTCAGCGAGGCCAGCGCGTAGTAGCCCAGCAGGTACGCCCCGATCGCGACGACGAAGCCCATCGCAATCCACGTCCCAGCGCCGCGTCCGGTCCCAGCGAGCGCTTCGCGCCGGAACTTGGGGACCTTCTTGTAACTGATGAACGACAAGAGGAGCGTCGGGAGGACGACCCACAGCAGAATGTACTCGTTCAAGTCGCCGCGACTGCTGATGTCCGGTGCGGCCTTCGCCGTCGGGATGGACTTGTGCTTGAACGTCCAGCGGAGGGTGTTCCCATCCGGGAGCGAGAGGAGCATCGTCACCCGTTCAGCGTCGTCGTAGTGGCCGCGCAGCAGGACTTCGCTGTGGCGGCGCATCCCCGACTGGAAGGTGACGTTCTGCGTGCCGACCGCGGTGACGTTCGCGTAGCGCTTGGTAACGACCGTCCCGTTGTCGGTCTGGACCTGGCGAGAGTCCGGGTGCCAGTAGACCTTCGTCAGCGAGAAGGTTCGGTTCTGGCTGTCGAACGGGAAACTCGCGTACAGGCGCACCTTGTTGCGCTGGACGGTGGTCGTCGGTTTGATGTACTTTTTGGAGTTCTGGTCGCCGTATGTGCCCGTTCCCCGTGGCGGGTAGCGCACGAGCCAGAACGCCTCCATCTCGCCCGCGACCCGGAGTGACGGGTACCGAGTGTCGGTCACCTCGCCCTGTTTCTGCAGGTCCGAGAGCGTCCACTCACTTGACGCATCAGACTGTTGCCCGGATGCGAGGGGCACCGCGAGGACGCTGGCCAACAAGAGCGCCGTAATAAGCCACGCCATGGCGGTTCGCGACGCCATCAGTTGTTCCCCCCGCGGAGCCGAGAGGCTCCGTTCTGCACCCGGTCAGCGCCCGAGGAGACGATTTGAATCGGTCGCGGGCCCTGGCCCTTGATGTACGTCTTGTAGAGGTAGTACGCCAGCAGGAAGATGCCGATGAGGCCAGCCAGCGGCGCAATCTGCTGGAGCCCCATCCCCAGCGAGCGGGTAATCGCGTGGCCGCTTGCCCAGTCCGCGATGTAGAACACGACCAGCGCCGCCGCGGCGATCGGCAGCGTCCCCGTCGGCACGCTCGAGGGCAGCGAGAGGAACTCGAAGCGGCGCACCAGAACTGCCAACGCAATCAACAACAGGACACCCACGATGAGCGGCACGGGAATGCCCTCCTCGGGGGCCGACACCGGCCCCATCGGGACTCGACTCATGAGCGAGTTCGATCCACCGCTCGTCGAGGCTGTCTGGTTCTCCTCTTGGAACTGCAGCGTCTCGTCGCTGTCGTCGTCCGAGAGCGTGAGTGGGCTGTTCGCCGTCCCCGAGTCTCGGACGACGTCGTTGCTCGTGCTGTAGAGCACGTACTTCTGGTCGTCCTTCGCGTCGACGAAGGTGAACGCCACCTCATCACCGATCGAGTCGCCGGGAGCGACCTCGACCGTCGGTTCGCTCATATCCGGCCCATCAGAGACGGAGAGACGAACCTCACCAGTCACCGGCTCCGCGGTCACTGGCACGGTCGACAGTTGGAATTCTGACCCAGCCTCGTTCGTCGCAAGATGCAGTTGTTGCGAGCCGTTTGCGTGGACGACAGCGTACTCGTTCTCCTCGCCAGGCCAGGGTTCATCGTAGGCGTAGTGCACCCGCTCGGCGCCCTCAGGCATCCGCAGATACGAATCCTGCGCCCAGTCGGTGAGTTTCACTCTCGAGTCCAGCGTGCCGCTGCGGACACTGGGCTGGACGACCTTGATCGAGCCGTTGTTCACCCGCGCCAGCGAGCCGTTCGAGCGGACGGAGACTTTCGAACCCGACGAGACAGAACCCAATTCGACCGTCAGCGTCGTGTTCTCGAGTGTGTAGTCCGCTGGATCGACGTCCTGCCACGCGCCGCCATCGGTCCGTTGCTCGAGGTCTCGCACCTCGTAGACGCTCCGCTCGAAGGGGATCGTCACCGTCGCCGCGTCGGTGTTTTCAGCGTACGTGCGATTGACCACGTATCTCGAGGTGAGCTGTTCCGCGGTGTAGGTGACCGTCTGCTTGTCTTGGATTTCGTGGCTGTAGGAGAGATTCACCTGCGTCGCCGGGGCGTCTGCGGATTGCTCGCTGAGCGTCAGCGTGACGTTGTTCGTCCCCTCACGGACCCATGCCGAGTCGGTGGCAAGCGAGGTCGTGTTCCCATCGCCGAGCCGGCCGAAGTAGTCCGTGCTGTTGTCGTTGACATAGACGGTGACGTCCTCGGTCTCAGTCCGTTCCGTGTAGGTGACTTCCGCGGTCGTAACCGAGCCGCTGGCCACGGCCAGCTCGACGTCGGTCGTCGATCGGGACACGCTTGGGAGTGCAGCGGTTGCGGTCTGCCCTGGTGATAAGATACCGGAATACCCGGCTTCAGTGACGCCATCCCCGTCGACATCGACGGCCGGGTCTTCCGTGTGATACGTGCCGTCCGCAGAGACGGTGTAATCGACAATCCCGCCCGCCGCATCTGTCTCGAGCGTTGTACTGCCGACTGGCAGTCCAGTGGCAGTAACGGTCGCGGTCTCCCCACTCCGAAGAATACCCGTATGCCTCGCTTCGATGGTCCCGTCGCCGTCGAGATCGACTCCAGGATCCTCGGTCGCCGTTCGCTCGGTGAAGCCGATTTCGACGTCGGTAGTATGGGCAGTCGTCGACACGTCGGCCGTGTACGAACCGGTCGAGAGATTTGACGCGCTGGCCACGTGCGACTCACCCGACAACAGAATTCCAGAGTGACTGACGTCTGTCGACCCGTCGCCATCGAGGTCTATCGATGGGTCCTCGGTCCCAGTGCGCTCGGTATAATCTATTGTCCAGTCCGGCGCTGGTCCGGCTGTCGTCGACGTTGAAACTGAATTAGAGCCAGTCGAGAGACCGTCGGCCGATTTAGGGGTCGTGGTCTGACCAGCCCCGAAAACCCCCGACCAACTAGCTTCGTCAGTCCCGTCGCCGTCCACGTCTATCGACGGGTCTTCGGTCCCCGTTCGCTCAGTATAATCGAGCGTTGCGTCGAGCGAGGCTCCGGTGTGGTCACTGCTAATTGAGCTGTCTGAATCCGATAAGTCGATTTCTCGGGTGACGGTGTCGCCGTAATTTATTGTCCCGATGTTTTCCGTCCCGCTGGTATGGGACACATCTACGCTGTTAGCCGTTGCTTGAATCCGCATATCAATATCCGGCTTACTCTCACCGACTCCTAACCCGACATTCTCCGCTTTTATCCAATTCCCGCCGTAGTTGTTATTAACACCGAGATATATCCACTCCTCGGTTCCATCACCGTCATTAGTAGTCGTGAAGTCCAGAACGTAATTATTGCCCGCAGACACGCTGTAAGAATTGTCTAATGTGATGGTTTTTCGACCCGTGCCGGTGGGCCAAGGGCCATCATAAACCAGTGTACCATCGCCATAATTTTGGTCTATACCGTCCTGCTCAATCCTAATTTCGACGTTTCTACCATCCAGCCCGCCGCCTTCCACATCGGACACGTATGGTTTTATTTCCACCAATTCGCCACTACGGTCGGGTACCACTCTTGCCTCACCGTATCGTGGCTCCGAGCCATCTTCGCCGACGAAAACGTAATTTCCGCTTCTCGAAGTGTGGTCAGTCACCCCGCCATCATTGTTTGTGAGGGTGAGCGTAGGGTTGTTATTCGATGGGCCAGTCGGTTCTAAGTTGCCGTCTATCCCGGTTGCGAACGAACCGCCAGGACCGAGCGTTGCCGTAGTTGTTTCAGAGGTGGTCGATTCCCGGCCCGTGATTGAAACCGATTCACCTGTCGGGTCGATATTCCCACCGACAGATACCGAACCAGAACCCGTCCCTGTCGACGAATCCGCTGTCGTCGCCGGCGTCGTCCCCGTGAAATTGACCGACACGGAACTCGCCGGGACGTTCCCGTCGACAGTGTATGAAACAGTCCCGCCACTGCTGACAGCCGACGACGAGACGGTCTGTGGTGTCGTCTGCTCCCGACCAGTGAAGGTCACTGACTCGTTCTGGGGGTCGACGTTGCCCGGGACCGTTACCGACTGCGTGTGGCCGGTGCCAACGCCGGTCGCCGTCGCCGACCACGACGTCGTCGTTTCTTCACCCGTCCACGTGATTTGCGGGTCACCGGACGCGGGGCCGGTAGGCGCAAGATTCCCAGCGATCGACAGCGGGAGCGTCTCACCATCAGCCAATCCGGCAGCGCTCTCCGTGTCGATTTCCGTGTTCTCGACGCCAGTTGCCTGAATCGTGTAGTTCGCGACGGCATCCGTATCACCGACCTCGTAGGCCGACTGGAAGCCATCGGTCGCGGGGGTGGCATCGATGGTCACCTCGGCGGTGAAGGTGATGCTGTTCTGGGAGAATTCGGGAACCTCAAACACGAGGTAGCCGTTCTCGTAGGCCACGTCACGGGTCCAAACGGAGCCGCTGGAGTGGGTCCCACGCACCTCCTCTGGCGTATAACCGAGAGCATCATTCACTTCACTGGCGGGAATCGCAACCTCGCGGCCGGCGTGGTGCTCGTCGTCACCGAAAACGAGTGCAAGATCGCCTGCTCCGATGATGTTCCCGTTCGAGCCCACGATGGCCTCAGCGCGGTCCGGCGTCGTCACAGTCACGCGCATCGTCGACGCGTTGCTCGAGGCGTAGACCTCACCGCGCAACGCTTCGGCGGGAATCGCTGGTGTCTCGCCCTCGGGCACGTCGACGGCGACGTTTTCGTTCGGGATGGAAGCCATCCCAGCGGGGCCGCTGTTCGTCTGAGCGCTCGCCACGCCACCGGGAACCCCGGCCAGCACGACGAGCACCACCATCAGTGTCGAAAGTAGGTTGTTGAGGTTCATAGTACGGAAAATGGAAGTGCCCGAGCGGTTCGGTTAGGCCCCCTTGAAGCGCGAGATCGAGGATTCGCTCGTGCCGTAGCGAGCGACGATCGTCACCAGGACGACCGCGATGACGATGACGCCCAGTTGCCACGGCTGCAGTGGGACGTAGCCCTTGATCTGGAAGTACGCCAGCAGCCCGAGCAGGATTTCACCAGTCAGTGCCGGCGCGGCTTTGAATAGCGGTGCCAGTTCCGCACCGGTCATCGCGAGCTGCTGGCCGATGGTCACCATAATCGAGGTGACGACGACTGCCAGCGAGCCGAAGCCGCCAACGACGCCGCCCGTCGTCACTCGAGCCCGCTCACCGACGCGTTCGACCAGATCCACGCGGTCGTTAGCCTCTTCGCGCTCTTCGAACACCCAGAGCGCGAGGGCGCCGATGCCGGCCAGGCCCAGCAGCGTCGCGATGAGCGACACTGAAAGGAACCCGGTCAGCATCTCGATCGGCATGGCTCACCTCCTGGTGACTGCGTCCGATTCTCCGCCAGTTCGTCTGTGTTGGATTTCATGTGTTTCGTGTTATGTCGACTTCTGATACTGTTTGTAGAGACTGTGCAGCACTTTCACGGCGACCAGCTTCACGACGAACAGACCGCCGATCACCAGCGCCGTGTTCTGCGCGAGTTGCGTCGGGATGAACGGGACCTGTGGCGCGATCGAGAACGCCGTCACCGACAGTGCGGTGAACAGCGTCCCGACCTGTGTCCAGACCGTCGCGAGGATGGCGACGAGCAACGGGAGTTTCAGCAGCGCGCCGACGAGTGCCGAGACACCGGTCGCCTTCGCGATGGGGTGCCCGGCGACGCCCTCGAGGGAATCTCGAACCCCCATCAGTCATCACCTCGCGCGAACTCGATGAGTCGATAGAGCCACTCTTGGAGCCACGTGACGATGGCGTCGGCCAGCGACCCGATGACCGGTACGGCGCCGAGTGCGTCCGAGAGCGCCGGACCGAACGCGACCAGTAGCAGGACGACGACGGCGAACGTCAGCGCCCACAGCAGCACGAGGACGATCGCCGACGCTGGGCCGAACACCGTCGCGAGGTCGACCAGCAGGCCGTTCCAGAACTGAACTCCAACCTCGGTGCTGTTCACGGCGAGGTCGAGCGTGTCCAGGAGCGAGTCGCCTGCACTCCCGATGCCGCCCTCGATGATGCCGAAGCCGCCGTCGATCACGCCGACGACGACGCCGACGAAGCCAGCCACCGCGCCGATGACGTACTCAGTGATTCGGCGTTTGACCCACGCCTCCGGACTGGGGCCCGGGATGAGCGAGCCACTTGAGCCGGGGATAAGCGAGCCACTGTTCCCGCTCATAGCCGCTTGCGCACCTCCGCGACGATGTACGCCATCACGACGACGATGCCGAGCGCGATGGGGAACGCGAACAGGCCTTTGTCAGCGACGAAGGCAGCCGTCTGTGCGAAGGCCGCATCCGTCGCGTTCCCTGGCGAGGTAACGAGCCCGCTGACGATGGTCTCCAGGAACTCCGCGTACTTCTGGAGCGGCTGAATCGCGAAGAGGCTCATCACCATGTCGATGAGATGGGCAACGTTCGACGCGATGATCGTCGTGAACAGCCCCAGCGTCGCCATCACGAGCGACTTCCAGTCGACGCTCGTCCCGCTGTCAGATTTCAATGGCGTCGTGTCGCCAGTCGAGCCGTCGAATAACTGGGCGATGCGGCCGCTGTCACTACTCACGCGACCTCACCCCCAGGACTCGATGTCGACGGCCCTTCGGGCATCAGCCGTCGCCCTCCTCTTCACCCACGAAGGGGAGCCATTCCGGCGCGTCGATGCCGCCAGCGCCGGGGAAGATGTTGCTCGTCGACTCTTCCTGGCGGGCTCTCGAGATGATGAGCGCGCCAATGACGACCGAGCCGATGGCGACGGCGAACGAGAACGGGCCGAATTGGGCCCAGATCCCGCTCGCGAGTGACGTCGATGACTCTGTCGCCCCCGATTGGATGATGTTCGCGCCACCGCCCAGGAACGCATCGATGAGGTCACCGATGCCCTCGCCGAGCGCGAGCCCAGTGTTGATCGGGATGTCGAAGAACGCCCCGATCGCGTCGGCCAGCGACGCGAAAAACGCGATGACTGGAAGCAGCAGCGTCTTGGGCAGGATGTTCGTCCAGTCACCGTTCGAGACGTTGGCGATGCTCTGGAGGCGCCCGGTCCAGTCGCCTTCCGCCATCAGTGCTCACCTCCTCGAGGCGGTGTCGCGTCCGTCATCGGACTCACGCCCCTCGCGCGGGTCCGATGAACGGGATGAGGCCTTTGACGTACGCCCACAGACCACCGAGCGTGGTCAGCGCGCCACCGATGAGCGGGAGGTTTCCGAGGCCGTCGCCACCACCGCCGGGGCCCATCATGGCGCCACCAGTGGCGAAGGCGTTCTTGACCATGTTGAACTCCGACTCGACGAGCTGGAGTTTCACGACGACGTAGTTCGTCTGGCCGGGCTGGATGGTGTCGTCGACCGTAACGGTCGTCCCCTCGCTACTGTAGGAGGAGGTGATATCCGTCCAGGAGGAGATGTTCTCCGGGTTGGTGTCACCGACACCCTCAGCGTGGCTCACCTCGATATACCGATCTGAGAGGAACGACTGGTTGTGGGTCGTTTTCACGCCACTGTAGGACAGTTCGTAGGCCGACGGCAGACCGGTCGGCGCGTAGATGGTCGCCGTACCGTAGTAGCCCGGTCGGTTGTCGGTCTGGTTGAACGACGTCTCGATCTCCGAGGAATCGCGGTCGTCGCGATCGCTGACGAAGTCGATACTGAGGTCGTGGATGACAGCCGAGTCGAAGGCCGGACCGGTCGTGTTGAGCTGGTGGATCGAGATGTCGCCCGCCGAGGAGACCTCGGTGATCTGGCGCTCTTCGAGTTTTTCGTCGCCATCCGTGTCGACCATCTCGGTGCCCAGATCCCACGCGGACATCTTCTCGACGTTGAGGGCCGAGACGGAGACGTCAGCGTCGGCTTCGGCGATGACGATCTCGGTCTTCGCGATGTTGTCGAAGGTACCGTCGCCGTTGGCGACCAGACTCATGTTACCGAGCTGGCGCTGGAAGACGTAGCCCTCGCCCTGGGCGCTCGCGATGAGGTCTTCACCCGAGGTACGCGAGGCGTTGATCTCGGCGACGTAGTAGTCGCCGTTCTCGTCGACGACGCGCACGTCGACGGTCGCCGCGGAGTCGAGTTGGTTGACGTCCATGGCGACCTGCAGGTAGCGCTTGTTCTCGTCGCTCGTCACCGAGAAGTTCGAGAACGTCGCGGTCGCGGTGTCACCGGCGCCCATCGAGCCGCCGGTCGCGATGTTGACCGCGTCAACTCCGGGAGCGGTCTCGACGTCACTCGCGGTGAGTGCCGTGTTGGTCGTGTCCGACACGGAGGTCGACCATTCCGAGGCCTCGAGGGCGCTGACGGAGTTGTTCTCCTCTCCGCTCTTGCGGGGGAACTCCCCGAAGTTGGAGAGTTCGACGTCCGTCACCGTGTAGGAGTACGGATTGTCCGCGGACTGGTTGACGTGCGAGGGGTGTTCGACGAGTTTGCCGTTGTCGTTTTCGTACTGAATCGGGTCCCAACTGACGTTGTAGGCGTCGATGGTCACCGTGCCATGCGTCTGTGTGTTGACGACCGGTTCGCTGGACTGGGCCGAGACACCGCCGACTGCTCCGACCAAGACGGAGCAGATAAGCAGTGTGGCCAGCGTCAGCGAGCCGATCGTACTGCGTGAGGTACTGAAGTTCATGCTTGAAGGGCGCTGTTCCGGGCGCGAACCGTGGTTGCGCGGGCGGTACTGGGCGTCTTATTCCCCGCCATCGCTGCCTCCGTTGTAGCTGAACAGCAGGTAGGTCAGCAGCATCGCGCCGACGAAGGCGATGAACGCGACGCCAACCTCGGACTCAGCCCAGAGGTAGCCGGCGGCCGCGTACAGTAGGCCCATGAAGGCGATGACGGCGTTCCAGCTCGCCAGTGAGACCGAGGCCACGATGGCTGACGCGGACGTGCTCGCGGACGTACCCGCCGTCGGTCTCGACCTCTGGTTCGTCCCCGTCGTCGACCGAGTGGTCGTAGTTGACGCAGACGTTCTCCGAGACGCCGACCATCGGCGGGTCGTTGTCGAGATCGACGGCGACCTCACCGTCGAGCGAGTCCGCTTCGATGACCGTCACCGAATCGTGTTCTCGGACAGCGACTTCGCCGTCGGTCACGCTGCAGCCTCCTGGCCGGTGGTGTACTCGACCGTCTCGAGCCCGTGTCGTGGGGTGTCGGTCCACCAGTCTGCGACTGGCTGGATTAGCGTCGATGAGATGATGAAGGCGAGGCCGGACCAGGCCAGTCCGAGCGACCAGAGGTTCGGTGTTGCGAGTGGGTTCGCTATCGCCGAGGCAATGACACCGACAGGAAGCAGCGCCAGCAGGCCGGTCGGGATGAACAACGTCATCCAGAGGCGCGTCGGTCGTGGATCGCCGCGTTGGATATCAGACCACTCCGGAATGGGTGGTGTGCCGCCGTACTGCCCGTAGACGCGGACGTAGTCCAGCAGCGAGCCGTACGAACCGGTCATGCGCTCACTTCTCCCGAGTCGGTCTCAGCGTCTGCTTCGCGGTCTGTTCTCGGCAGCGCGTCCCCGATGAAGTAGCCGCCCAAGCCGGTCGTGACCAGTGCGATGCCCGCGGCGAGCGCGAATTCGGGGCCAGCGGCACTCGCGTCTGTTGCGAATTCGAGGGCGATCGTGTAGCCGAACACGATCATGCCGAGGCCTATGCACCCGTCCGCCGCTCGCTTGATGAGCGTCACACGCCACCTCCTGCGAGGAGTGTCGCGGTGAGGTCGCGGCTCGCGCCGGCGGCCTCGAGGCGTGCTCGCTCGCGCCGTCGCTCGTCGATGTTTCTCCAGTCGGTGCGCCATGGTCGACGCGGGGAGTTGCCCCCGCTATCCGGCGGTTCCTCGCCGCCGGCCCTGTCGTCGGGCATGGGTAGGGGTAGCGCCCGCGAGGTCGTCGCGGGTTGGCCGCCCGTCCACGGTACTCGTAATATAGTCAGCGCTGGTTACCACGTCGTGGCCACGCAATGGCTACGTGAGCAACATTTAATGTCCAAGCCGTGGGCTCGCTGTGTACCGATGCAGAAATTACAGAACCGCGATGGGTCCGGCGTCGTGACGATTCCCAAGTACGACCTCGAGCGGGACGGCCTGGTCGACGAGAACGGCGAGCCGGACGACGTACATCTGACTGTCGACCGGCTCGACGAACGCGCCTACGTGGTTCGTGTCTGCGATGGCGATATACCTGAACTGCACGAATGTGAGGCGATTCAGCGGGTCGCCGCTGAGCGGTTGCTGGACGAGCATACGGACTGAGCGCGTACAATTTCTCCGAGTTGGGATCGTCTACTCTGTTCAAGCCCTAAGGAACTGACAGTATCGCTGTTTAAGATACAGAGAGTTTGTTCTGCACGACCCGATAGTTTCCGATACAGATGGAACATTTAGATAAAATAAAACCTAACCACGTAACGGCCCCCGTACCCAAAATAACTTACAGATCCGTATATTTCAAAGGACATGGACGACGAACTTGAACGTCTTATAGATACTCTCCTCAACGAGGGAATCAGATGCTTCGCCTGCAACACTGAATTCGGCATTCAAGCAGAAGATCTGGAACCGCAGTCCGAACAGATCTACACCACCCGCTATAACTGCTCCGGCGACGATTGCAGCATCGAGTACCACATCGAGGTCGAGGACAGGGACTTCGCACTCTCCTTCAGGGCAAACGAGCGCGGTAGCGACAGACCCGACGATCTCCCCGACATCTCCAAGTACACCCGAAAGGAGCCGCTTCAGCAGAAGTCCCACCCCGCCCGAAAAATCAACGACGCTGCGGTCGAACTCGTCAACTCCATTGCCATCCTCAAACACAACCAACAGCGACTACAGGTGGCTAAAGAGATAGTCGAGGACGAAGGCATCGATCAGGACGGTGACTTCCACCGCCGAATTCGGGCAGACATCCACAACTACTGCGCTGCCGCATACAGCTTCGAGAAAATCCTGGGGAAGAACGTCGAGCCACATCTCCCCTTGGATGGCCCCATTGAGGACGCGAAGAATGAATTTGAGGACGAACACGAGGTCATCAAGGCCCTGCGAACCTACGCTCAACACCACCTCACTTTGCCGTCCTCAATCGCCCACTTCCTTGGCCCAACCACCGAGGGTGGCGATATCACCATCACGGTACCGGTGGACGACTTAGACGACTTCAGTCCCAGAGCCTCTGATGCATCGTTCGAACCCGTTGAGGGAGATCACATCCGCATCGTGGATCGTGTCAACCGCCACTACCAGGCCGCCGAAAACCTCGTCAACACGATGCTCGAAATGGCTGAGGAGGAGTACAATAATCGGCTTGAGGACTACCAAGAAGCCACGAGCTATCCGGAGTGGGGCGGATCATAGTTGGAAAATGTATCATGCTGCATTCCGAACGACCCCAGAAAACTGTCCGAAAATAATGAGGTCAACAATTCCACTTTCTGTTTTTCGCCAGTAACTCGGCAAACCGGACGCTCTACAGCCCCAAATCTGCGAACGCGTCGTTGATGACATCCGCGCTCGGTGCGTTCAGATACGGTTCGATCGCCGCGAAGCTGTCCCAGCCGCCGACGGCCATCACGACGCGCGGGTTCATCTGTTGGTCGACCAGGAGACGCTGGGCGAACCGGCGTCGGAGATCGTGCGTACTCACCTTCTCGAAGTCCTGGTCGCCAGTCTCCCGAGCTGCGCGCTCGGCCGTCCGGCGGACCACGGCGCGGACGCCGGGCTGAGACAGATCGATGAACGAGTCTTTCGGGGCGATGTTGTGTTCGTTCTGAAAGCGCTGGAGGTCGCGCTCGACGCTGTCGGGGAGGTAGGCGTCGCGTGGCTTTCCACCATTCCCGCTGGTGTCCTTGCCGGCCTCTATGCGGAGTCGGTACTGGTCGCTCTCGGTTTGCTTGACGTCGACCGGCCGGACCTGGGGCATCTCGAAGGCGCGGAGGCCGACGAATGCGCCCAGCTGGATGAGGAGGTCGTCGCGAGAACTGTTGGCCGCCCGGCGGAGGTCCTCGATTTCGCTGTCGGTGAGCCAGACCTTGTGCTCGTTCCCGTTCGTGGCTTCGATTCGCATTACGATTGCTTCAGTTTCCGTTACTAAAGGACCTGCGGACGGTGTGATAGGGGCCGGGTTTCGGGTGAAAGTCGAGCCGTCTGTTACGGTTTATTTAAAAAGTCGTTACTACTCGTTATCGGCCAAGACTCTCCGAAGCAGTCGTCGGATTAGGCAGAATGGTGGCCGCGAGATTTGTATCAGTTCCGGTCAGTGTTCTAAGGTGCGTGCTGAATACAGAGAATCTATTCATCAGACGCCAAGGACGCCGAAGAGAAAATACAGAACGACATGAAACTGCTCTGTTGAATAGCGCCTTCTGAGTAGGAGCCGAGCAAGCCTTGTCCTGAAACAACACGGCTCACCCACTCGCAGGCAGACTTAGATTCGAACCGTCCAGTGAACTACCGCTATTCAACAGGGCAGTTTTAACTTACTCTGTGGGTGCAGATTCGAACGACCCGAGGCACGCGCAGCGAAACGAGTACGTCTCGGCGTGGTTCAAAACTACTGCCAACTCAGAACTCTCCCGACGATCTATCTGGCAGTGTAGAATATAGTACCAATTTATTTCCTATGCCAACGTGTGAATACTTGATATGCCTCGATTACTCACAACCCGTAGCCTCACTATCATTTTCGTCGCCCTCGGACTCACACTCGCTGCCACGCCTGCACTCGCACAGAGTCAGCCCGCGTGGGGTAACGAGATGTACGAGCAAATGAACCCGATGGTCGAGAAGTACAACGAGAACATCAGAGCGGACGATCTCGGTGTCGCCGCCGGACAGCTCAAAGGCGAGAAAGTGAACCTCGTCATCACGGACACGGACGGCTCGCAGGCGACCACCTCGTTCCGCATGGACGACCAACTGAATATTCGCGATCTGAAGCAAGGTGAGCGCGACGACGCCACGCTGAAGATGAGTACCGACCGCGCGACGATGGAGCAGATCATCTCCGCGGATAATCCAGCCATAGCGTTCCAGAACGCCATCGCCAGCGGTGACATCGAGATGGACGGTCTCGGAGCGACCAGCGCCGTGAAGTGGGCCGCGATCAACCTCGCCAGCGGAATCGCTCGCTGGCTCGGACTGTTCTGATCTGCAACTGCATTCTGATCCACAACTGTATTTGGTATTTGTGCAGGGTCTCGTCTTCCTGAAGAAGAATCTCCAGGAGGACTCCAACCGAAGGCGATGGACCTCTCAAATACCAACACTGTAGGTACCGCCCCCGATCTCGAGGAGACAGTGGAAAGCAGTCCAGACGTGGCCCCTGACGGCTCGATTCTCTCGACGGAGTCTGAGGACGGTGAAGATCGAGAGAGTCATGAAGAAAAAAGTCTCTTGCGAAGGTTCCTCCCATTCTTCTAAATATAACAAGTCGTTACTGCTGAAACTGCTTTTCTATCGTGAAGATTAGAGAATTTGCAGATCAGTGTGCGTGTTCAGTCATCAGTCTGGGTCGCTGAATATTGGCCATATGCGTACGCAAGCCACATCAGCGCCAGCGGGATGAGAATCAATTGCACAAAGTTGAGTGCCCGCGAGTAGTAAACGATGGTCTGGCCGATTGTGCCGAATTGTGGAAGCCACACTGGGAACGCTGCTGATTCCTCCAATACTCCCTTAATCGCGGAGGTCAGCACAAACTCACCGACCAAAGCCGTCATGATCAGTAGTACGACGGCGAATGCAGGGCGGCGGAGGGATCCTTCGGTTCGACCGATTGAAGCAGGGACATATCGAACGTATCTCTTGGCCGACCATTAGGTATTGGGGCCCGTCCAGATACGGATACGAACAGCGGATGATCTACACCGAGGATTGAAACCGTTGGCAGTGCCAGATTCGAAGGATGGCCCCTCCCGCTGACGTCGTCAGCGTCTTGGTGGCGCTCGAATTCGTTGTCTTGTCCGCAGTAGTGCTGCTTCTGACGCCGCTCGAAGTAGCAGCACCACTGATTCCGCTGTTACTGGTCTTCGTGATTGCACTTCTGCGGTACCGGTCATAAGTCATTCAGTGGGCACTCTATTGAACGGATTTCGACTTGTCCAAGAAGTCGTTACCTCCTTCGCCGCTCTTGCCTCCTACGCTGTTCTCGGTCCGTTTCCATTTTCGCTCGTTCTTTAGACTTCTCCAACTCCAGTCTAAATCGGCTCTGACTCAACTTCTCTGTGAGGAATATGCCAGTAGATACGAATAATAGAACGTACTGCAACGGTAGACCGATCCGAATCAGTGCAATCGGGCCTAATGAGACTACTATTCGCAGAATCAAAATCAAAGAATGATCGTGTTTTTGGAAATATCCGAGGTAGTCGAAGTATTTTTCAGGACGATGATTCCTCCACGAGTCTCTAATCGATTGCTTCCTTTCTTGGCTGATGAAAGGTATTCTATTGATCGCCCATAGAACTGGGTCTCCGTATCTGACTGAGCCTGGATATCCTATTCGCATGATATTCGACATTTTCCAGAAGTCGAGTCAATCAACACTCAATTGGCTCATTAGCTTCCTCTTCGCGGACGATTCTACGGGTTCGGTCTCCATCAACGCCAGCCTGCGCAGCGGACTGATACTCGTCAGAACGGCGAACCATTCCATCGGAATAGCAGCGCGCAGTGTCCAAAATTTCTGTTACCTGCTCAAATTCACGATTCTGTAGTTTCCCAGCATTAGTTTCGAAGTCCGCATTGGCTGTCCCGAAAGTTTCCACAGCCTCATCGTACTTCTCTGCATCATACTGGTTCATCGCTTCATTG
Organism: Haloarcula ordinaria; assembly: GCF_029338275.1. Classification (NCBI taxonomy): domain Archaea; kingdom Methanobacteriati; phylum Methanobacteriota; class Halobacteria; order Halobacteriales; family Haloarculaceae; genus Haloarcula; species Haloarcula ordinaria. The sequence continues at coordinate 3,159,834 of NZ_CP119789.1, forward strand.
AACAATTCTCGTGCTTCACCGTACTCACGGAGATCTCCGACCAGTTTGTTCAGTTCGTCCGCAATTGTTTGGTACTGGCTGAGTGTACGTTCGTATTCGTCGACAGTCAGAGATGGGTGAGCGCGCATATCCTCCGGGTCTGAATCAGCCTTGAGCTGGTCCAACTCATCCTCAAGAGTGGTGATTGCACCGGGTGCGTCACCCGGTCCCGTCGCGGTCAGAACCCAGTTTGATTCTACCTTCGAAGGGGCAGTCTGCGCTGCGCCATGGACAGTCGGTAGCCACCAGAGTAGCCAGTACACACCGCGCAATCTCGAGAGACGCTGTTGTTGTTGCGCACTCAGTTCATACGACTCAGCGTCATTGAAATAGTCACGGGCGGAATAGAGGGGCTCACGGACCTGCTGTGGGTCGATGTCAACATCCAACTTTGCTTCGTAAAGCGGTTGTCCAGGCGCGGAATCTTCTACGAAGGCATCCGCTGCGTCAGCCAGTGCATCTGTTGCCCGATCAAGTTCATCCGTAGCCTGTTTTGGTCCCGCTTCTGTAGCCGCTTCTTCTGTCTTCGTTTCAGGATTCGACTCATCAAGGTTTTCACAGCGATTGAGCCCCGGATTCTCTATCGTCTGGACCGTGTCAGGTGCGTAGACAGTAACCTCTTTGATTGTTTCACCGACAGAGAACTCTTCTTGCCCAGTATAGCCCTCCTCATACTGAGAAACATCACCATCGGCTTGGAACACAAACACAGTGTCGAATTGCTCGGCATCGACACGGACTAAATTGCAGCGCGGAAACGTAACTGACAGTTGCTCAGATGTTGAGGTCGGTGTTTCAGCAGATTTTCCTTTTCCTACATCAGTCGAAGTCGGGGAGTCTCTTGTGCTTTGAGTGGTGGTTGGTGACGGCGATCTGTCTGAGTTGACCGTGTCAGTCTGACCACACCCGCTAAACAACGAGGCAGCTGCGACCCCCAAGAAGTGCCGCCGATGCATATGTTCACCAGAGAACACATGCCAATAGGTGTTTTCCTTAGAACGAGATTTTCAGAAAATATGTTTTCTGACCGACTCGATCTCTGTATTCAGCAGGGAGATCCTGATGGCTTTGACATAGGTTTTTCCTCGACGTAATATGGCCTTGGCCCCTACGGACCCGATCTCGACTTATCCAAAAAGTCGTTACTGTTGCTGTTGCTTGTGAATCCTATACACCTCGATGCCGATGTAGACCGGTAGAGACAAGATGCTACTCAACTCGGCACCGACTTCGATTATTTCGAAGAGAGCCATTTGATATCAAGTGCAACCCGTGTAGTCAGGGTTGCACTAATTCACCAGGTAACACGCTGGGGGGCTCTCTGTAGGACGAATCCGGTATTCGGTTACATATCGGCTTTACAGTCAGAAAAGCGTTTTCCCGGTGTGTTTTTACGAGCGTGTGGGCCTATTAGATGATTCCCAGATAACTTTCACTTTCACTCCGGACATATGGCTCACCGGTTATACCCCTCCCCCATTCAGCCATGAGTGTCCATGTTGCGAATCGACGACGAGTTCGAAGCGAACCGGCTACAGTGCCCGCGCGGCCACGGCAGCGTCGGCCCGACAAATAATCACTGGTGGTGCCCCTCTTGCGCGCGCCACTGGGACGACGTCGATCCCGAGTTCGACGAAGTGATCGACACGAAGACTGGCGAGAAGGTCAGTCGGGACGAGGTCGTGCTTGACTACTCGGTCAGTGGGGTGAATCCGGCGTGATCAGTGCCGAAAACGGGACATTGCAGAAGAAATATGAGAACATGTCAGCCCATCAACTGTTCCTCTCAACAGTCACTCGCAATCCTGGAGAATCCCTCTTAGGAATTGTCGACGAGGAATTCCAGTACGTACATCAGTATCACCGAGAAAATTACTGCCGTCAGGGCTGTGACTGTTCCTCCGGATGGCAATCCCACATTCTCACCGACATTGAGATTTATAAACGCGTAAGCGACGGACAGAAATACAGCTATTTGCAGGGGGAGCAGGAGGGGCTGCAATCGCTTTCTGAAATCAGCCGTCGACATTATTCGATTCCTTTTGGGGGTTCGTCACCCACCTCATTAGAACCTTCGCTCGGTCGCCCGAGTTTGTACAAATGGTACAATAAGAGGGCGCTTCCGACCATTAGCCCCCATACTGCAATTAGTAGCGAGTCGATTCGTGGAATTATCCAATCCGCTCCAGTGCGTTCAGTGAGATCGCTGAGCGTGTTTACGCCGACTGATGCCAGTACAACGATCGAACCCGCGAGAAGAGCAAATCCGAGTCTCGCAGTTCCTACGAACGGTTCATCGCTGTGCTTAAAGATCGTGTTTACTACCAATTGGAGCAGGATTGCGACTGCCGGTATCAGTAGTGCGACCAACTCAACAAGGCGAAGACCGACAGCCACCCCATCAGTCTGCATCGTCTGTGCGACTGGTTCCCGTCTTGAAAAAAGCTGGTATGCCGGAATTCACAGGCACACCAACCCATCTCATCAAAAGTGGGGCAGTATCAGCGTCGAGAAGGGGCCGCCGGCCTACAAGGGTGGGGATGGTTGGGGGTGGCTCGTGGATGGCCGACGGCCTGTTTCGGTCTGCGATGGCGGGTTACTAAAACTGTGCGGACGTCTTCTACGCCAGATTACCGGCCTACTCTGTGGCGTTTTCCAGGTATTGTCCGAAGTCTTCGACTTCACCGTACTTCTCCCTGTTTTCAACCGCCAGAAGCCCCAGTTCAGTGATTTCATAGAGCCCCGAATTCTTCGCTGGACCAACTTTTTCGACAAGTCCGTAGTCAGCGAGCTGTGGCAGCCTGACGTTCACATGGCTTCGGCTTTTGTCGATCTCTTCAGAGATATTTACAGCACATTCCGACCGTCAGCAAGACAATCGAGTATCAGAAAATCGGTGGGGCGCTGAAGCTTCACGTCTATATCCTTATTCGTCACCCAGAATCCCTCCGTCCTTCATATTTCTTACAAGAGATGGTGGTTAGTGATGGTTGCATACAATGGCTGTTACCAGCGGTAACTATTAGTGGTTGGGGTCAAGACGTGGTGAGTGAGGCTGACGCGACGCTCCATTGGGGGTCGTACTCTCGTGAAAACGGGTGCGACGCCGTGGTACCAACACGGGCGTCGCGTCGGTCAACGCACGACCGTATGACGACACACGCACTCCGGGGACAAAAACGCCCCGAACGGTTCACGCAGTACGCATCGATTACTGACCGGGTAACTACAGGTTGCTGTCCGGTTTGCGACCAGCCCATCGAGGGCTTCGACGCTGACGGACGGACGACCATCACTTCGTGCGGCCACAGTGCCGCCGAGACGACACTGAAAACCATTCTTCAGAGCCATGAGTAACACCGACACCGAACCGAGCAACGACCAGCTGGCCACCGACGGTGGCATCGACCAGGACGTCGAGGAGATAGGCGTCGAAGCAGGCGCGGGCGAGTCCTGGGCGCAAGCCGCCGGCCGACTTCGCGACCGCGACGACGACCGCTGGCACTACTGCATCTGTGGGGCTCGCTACCGGTCTCGCGGGGCGGCCCTTCGGTGCTGTGGTGACCGCTTCGACGACCTCGACGACGGTGGGGCCGGGCAGGCTGTTTCAGACGGCGGCCAGGACGTCGTCTACTACGCGGTGGGGAACTACGACGTCTACCACGAGCGCCGCGACTGTCACTACCTCCGACGTGCGGACTCTGTTCGTGAGTTGGTCGTGTCGACGATGAACGGCACGCGTGAGCCCTGCGGTGGCTGTGTTGATACCGTCGACGGTCCTGACGGAGACGGTCGGCTCGTCGCGGACGGCGGGCAGTGTCCGAGCGGTACAGACCTACCCGACGAGTGTCCGAACTGCGGTTCGAGGAAGATACAGGGTCATCCGTCACGAGCGCCCCGGTCGCTGGGGCAAATGTGGTGCCCGGATTGTGAGCGTGAAATCTGGAAAGAAGCCAGCGGTTGGTGGATGTGCGGGTTTGACGGCGAGGTGGTCAGTGTATGAGCGAAACGGACAGGCTCGCTCCCGACGCCGTGTCCACAGTGCGGGTCGACACTCGATACGCGAGACGACGCTATCGTCCACATGGTGATGCACGCATGACGGTCGACTGGCCCGCCGGGTTCGAGCGTACCGACGCGGCGCACCGCTCCCCGAATCGGAACTTCGAGGTGACGCTGCACGACGCCGTCGAAGATCTCGACGCGGAGATGGACCGCCTGGGTGTCGACGACTGGCGGCTCTCGACGGCGATGGACCACCAGAGCCAGAATCCGAACTACCCGTACGCGAGCCAGCCAGAGCCCGAGGACCCGAGCGTTGTCCTCCACTGGTCGATGGACGGCGAACAGTTCGCCATCGCCTGTGATGCATACAGCCGCGTCCGTGACAACCTCCGCACCATCGGCCTGTACGTCCGCGAGAAGCGCAAGATGGAGAATCGGCCGGTCACCACTGGCGAGAGCGAGTTCGCGAACGCTCGTCTGCCGAGCGGTGACGAGGATGCGGTCGTCGCTTCACCGCCACCGCATGAGGTGCTCGACGTCTCACCCGACGCACCTGATGGCGTCGTCGAGGCTGCCTACCGTGAGAAGACGAAGACGATGCATCCGGATCACGGCGGTAGCACCGAAGATTTTCAGCGACTGAAACGAGCAAAGGAGGCGATGTTGGATGTCTGAAGAGGACGACGCGTTCGAATTCGAGGCGAAGATCCAGCGGGGAAACGGTACTGACGACCGCGATACGTTCAAGGCGAAGGTCAGTGCGAACACGATCGACGAGCTGGACGAGCGCGTTCAGGAGATCCGCTCGAAGATCGAGGACTGGGCGGTCGAGTTTCGTCACATCCAGCCCGACGACGAGCAGCAGCTGCCGGAGGACCAGGCGACGCTCGTAAACTGATAAGCGAATTGCGTCAGCAGTGCGGTCAGGCCCACTGGTGGAGATCCGGTTCGATTCCGGATGGGTCACTCGACAGCGAGCGGGCCCAGGGTACCAATCTGCCCCGCTCGCTGTCACTGGAGAGACCCATGCAGGACCACACAGAGTACGGATTTGGTAGTTTCGGCCACGGTGGAGGTGTTGCTGTCGCGTGAGCGACGATGAACGCGATGCCGACGAGTTGCTGGACGAGCTCCGGGAGATCGTCGACGAAGAGCCAGACCTCGAATCGGTCGAGCCTCGCGAAGCGTTCGATATCTGGATGAAGCAGCAGGACATGGCCGAGTCGACGGCCCAGTCCTACCGCTACCGGATCAAGCCGTTTCTGGATTTCCTCGATGAGCGCGGCATCGACGATTTAAGCGAGGTGTCGACTCGGCACATCAAGGAGTTCGAGGCGCTTCGGTGGTCTTCGGACCTCCAGACGAACACCTTGAACAACCAGTTCGGGACGCTTCGGCAGTGGCTGCAGTACTGTCGCGACCTGAAAGCGGTCTCCGAGGACGTCGTCGCGGCGATCGAGGTGCCGGACCTTTCGAAAGAGGAGCGTGTGAACACGGCGAAGCTGGTCACCGAGCGTGCCCAGCAGATCCTCGAGGACCTGGACCGCTACCGGTACGCGTCTCGAGAGCACGTTCTGTTCCTCTTGCTGTGGCGGACCACGGCTCGGCTCGGTACGATTCGATCGCTGGACCTTGATGACCTTTACCTCGATGATGGCGACCGCGATCGCCTCCGGGCCGATCTCAAAAGCCAGGGGTACGCGCCACACGTCGTCGAGAGCATCCTCGATGAGGCATCTCTCCCGTTTCTCTATCCCCAGCATCAGCCGGATTCGGAGACGCCGTTGAAGAACAAGCAAGGAGGTAGTCGCGTCATCAACATCGCCGACTGGGTCGCGGAAGTTCTCCAGGACTATATCCGTGTCAATCGTGCCGACGTGACTGATGAATTTGGCCGTCGGCCGCTGCTGACCTCGAAGAAGGGCGGCGGCCGGTTGTCGAAGTCGGCGATGCGGAATTGGATTTATATCCTCACCCAGCCGTGCGAATTCGGCGGTCCGTGTCCGCACGACCGAGATCCGGAGGAGTGCGAGGCTCGCGAGCACGGTCACGGGTCGAAGTGCCCCAGCTCGCGGAGTCCGCATAAGATTCGGACTGGTTCGATCACTCACCACCGTGATCGAGGCTGGCCGATTCCGGATCTCTCGGAGAAGGCGAACACCAGCGAGGAGCTGATAGAGGGCGTTTACGACCAGCCAGAACAGTTGGTTCGCGGCGCGTCGCGGCGCGAACATCTCGACAAACTCGACGATTCTGACCACGATTCATGAGTGACAATACAGACATGAATCCGGGCAGGATTGCATGCGAATCGCCGGACGGCACCGTAGTGTCCTCGGCGGTCCCACTTCAATTCTACCCGGATGGAAATTATCAGACGTACAGAGCCGCTGAATCCAAATTCCTTTCAGAAATAGAGTGGACTAAACCCCTCGTTTAAGTGGGAGGTGGTCGGCTTGATTACCGACCTTTCTGAGTCGGAATCAACCCCACTCATCTGTGAATTCTGTGGGTTTCCGATCAACCAGAACGACCAGCGCTGCCCAGCGCTCGACGACGGGAGGTGCCGGCCATGAGCCCGCAGTGCGAGAACTGCGGCGCGCACGTCTCCGCGGAGTACCACCGCGTCCGCTCGGGCAACGATGGCGTCCTTCACGGCTGCCCGTCATGCACGTCGCCGGCGACGCGCCAGCGAGAGGCAGCTGGCCTCGAGGCAGATTACAAGGTGCGGACAGACGCTGAGGGGCGGACCGTCGTCGATCGAGGTGGTGAGGCGTGACGACCTCGCTGACGAACCTGAACAGAGCCGGCGACCTGTCCACTGACGGCGACGGCGAGTTCCGCTGTGAGTACTGCAACGCTCGCTGCACCAGGTCGCCCACGAGTAACCTCGAGTACGGTCATCTAACTGGGTGCCCCCAGCGCCCAGACGATCTCCCGAAGGGTGGTGGTTACGTCTCAGAGCGTGACCAACTCGACGTCGGCCAGGAGGTGGCCTGATGGTCGCCCGCGGCGATGTCTGCGAGTCCTGCGGGACGGTCTGTCGGGCGACGATGACCCGTTTCGCCGATGGCTCGCGCTGGGGGATGTGTCACGAGTGCACCCGACAGTGGCTGCTCATCTGGCGGTTCTTCTGTGAACGACAGCCCCGGCAGGCGAATCGAGTCCGGGCACAGGCGAACAGTGATTCGCTCGCTCGTGCCGACGGAGGTGAGCGATAGATGGTTGGCATTGCAACTGGATTGCCAGTCAAGTCATCGTGTTTCTCCGGTATCTATCGTCCCACTAATCCCACAATCAGGGCACGTCATTTCCCTGCGGTTGTTGCTACTGGAAAGCATCACGTAGCAGTTCCCGCACTCACAAACCACCTGGCTGGGTGTCACGAGAATAACTATCACCGAAGTATTATAAAAATACGGACTGGTCAACGTCAGTCTCAGAAAGTCGCCTTGCAGCGAGACCTCCAAGCAGTCCTCAAATTCCTGGCTTCCTGTGGGGGTGAAGAGCGTGTCGAGTGACCTCCACGTCACCGACCACGTCGACAGTCGCCGCTGGCTCCAGCGCTCGGACGACCCCGTCATGGACCCGGTCGATGCCTGGGCCCATGCCGTCCGCCTTCGCGGCCACGGCCTCGAGGGCGACGAGGTTCGCTACCACGAGCACACGCGAACCGTGCTCGTCCGGAAGAACACCAGCTTGGTGACCGTCCTGGATGCCACTGACCTGCCGTCTCAGGTCCGCTTCGCGGTGCGGCTCGTACGGGGTGCTGATGACTGATGCCGTCGACGCATCAGTCCAGCGACCGCCGCGAGCGGCTGCACTGTCCGAACGCCCAGGAACGCCTCGGCGAAGATCCGGCTCGGTGGCTCGACTGGGATTTCCTTCGGGATTCGGCCCGAAAGGACCTGGTCTGGTCGCTCATCGACGGAATGGACTCTCTCGAGCGTGTGCGTATCTGGAAGGGCGTCGAGCGAAAGATCGCGAACGACCGGGCCGAGGATGAGGCCCACATCGACATCGACCAGCCGCGCGGCCCGATCATGCAGCGCCTCGACCAGCGCGAGGAGTGGTTGACGCTGCACGGCGAGCGTCCTGACCGGCTCCCGGACGGCCCACGACGTCCTTGTGACTGTTGCGACTCGGAGGAGGGTGTCTCGCCCGCCGACCTTCGCGAACGCGACGAGACGGCGGCTGCGCGACTGGTCGACTCGCATGAGTCCGGCGGCGTCGACACCAGCGAGACGAGTCCGGCGACCGAACCCGCGACGCTCGGCGCATTCGCGACCGACGGGGGTGAGGACGCGTGACGCAAGTCGCGCCTCAGAACCACGAAGCCGAGTGCTGGCTGTACTACGCTCCGACCGATGCCGGCGAGAGCGAGTTTGTCGACTACGACGGGCTCGACCCGTACTGGGCGCTATCGAATCTCCTCATCAATGAGTTCGATGGCTACCACGAACTCGAGACTGAGATCAACGGTGAGTCGGTCACGATCCGATTCAACTACTCCCCATCTGGATTCACGCCGCGACCGTCTGATGACGTCGGTGGCGATCGGCTCTACGAATTCGATATCAACGTCCAGGGGCGTGACCGCCGGAAGGTCAACTACAACATCTCGCCGCGGTACCCGAATATGCTCGATTCGGACGGCGAGCCGACGACGACCGCGTTCGATCACACCGATCCCGACGAGGGTCTCGCAATTCACTGCCAGCCGTCGAACATGCGACTCGACGAGGTTCCTCAGTTCCTCGCTCGAGCCGTGTTCGAACTGGCAGATGACGCTGGTGTCGGGATGTATCACGGCTACTTCGACGCGCCGTTCGATGGTCGCATCACTGCCCTCGAGCGCTACGTCCGCATCACCCGGTCGATGAACGAGAGACTCATCGGGACCGGTGGTGTGATCGACCGCCTCGCCATGATGCTGTCCGATATCTCCGGCACGAAGGGTATGCACAAGTGGGACAACGAGGAGGAACGCGGGCATCACGTCGTCGTCCGGCACGGCACGACCAGTGCGAGGGAGCTGGTCTCGCATCACTGTCTCGGCGGGCAGCTGAAGAGCTATCTGCCTGAGCACCCCGACCACTTCGAGCCCGACGACCCGCTTTACCACCCGAAGGTCGGTGCGAAGTTCGTCGGTGGGCGGACTGATGGCGGTTCGGTCGACTGGGCCGACCTCCATGATGCCGTTCGCGAACTCGACGAAAGGCTGCTCTCGGTCCTCTCTTGGGCAGGTATCCCGACCGAGCCCGGTGGGACGACGTACGTCGCCGACGACCACTTCGACGCGAGTGCAGCAGAGGAGACAGTCCCACTGCACGCCGACCCGCTCCCCCAGCTCGAGGCCGACCAAGAGCATCTGCTGCTGACCTGCCTGCGAGACATGACGCCCGCCGACGAGGCGATCGCGGAGACGCTCGCAACCGATGGTGGGATGGACGCCGATCGACTCGCCGAGGCGACCGGCACATCGCTCTCGACCGTGTACCGAGCTCTCCAGCGCATCCCCGAGGTGCTTGAGAGTGACAACGGCCACGTCCAGTTCGTGAGCGAGAAACTCAGGCAGGAGATGCGAGCCCTTGTCGACTCCGTCGAGTCCACAATCGATTCGGCCGGCGAGCGTGCGGCTCGCGTTCTGGACCTGGAGGTTCGACAATCCGCCTCGTCGGCGTTCGACCTGTGGCTCGCGAAGTACGGCGCCGAGTTCGAGGCGCCGGAGCGCGAAGGTGAGCGGCCGGTCGTCCGCATCGATACCGCCCTCTCGACGCTCAAGTCCACGAGCTCGCCGCTCGTCGAGGACGTCATCGTCGAGATGCTCCAGGCGTGGCGAAAGGACGGGCGCGATCCGGCGACGCTCCTGGACGCAGTCCTCGAGGTCACGATCGACGGCGCGCGGCAGCAGCGGCCGGTCAGGACCCTCCACTGACGCCCGACAGCCGAGTGGCAACACTGTTCTTCAGTCTGGTTCTTTATAAGTAATCCTGCGGGCGAGGCCCGCAACCCCTGTTTCTGGTGGACTCACTGACCGGCCAGCGACGGCGTCGGTCGCTGGTCCGGCCGGGTTCCGTGCCAGCCCAGCGGGCAGCACCCCTTAGGCCGTGTCCCTAAGGGGACATCTGGCCAAAAATACACACCGCCCCAGCCTCCGCCACCGCAGACTCCAGGTGAACCAGTAGAAACGGAGGGGTTGGCCCAGATTAATCTCTCAGTTGCTGAGAGGTTGTTGATGTTCTGCTGAATACAGCGCGCGAGTCTTGCACGATTTATCGGTCCGCTCGATGCAGTTCAGTTCGGTCAGTAAAGGTGACCTTCCTCTTAGAGGAATCCTGTTACGCCGATGAATAAAAATAGCACACCCAATCCGCGATAAAGCCAGATAGGGGTGCCGGACTCTTCAGATTGGTCAGATGATGAACGCCGAAGGAACTCAAATCCAAACGTGTGAACTCTCTTCGGAAGGATAACGTAGGCAAGACCAAGGACTACAGCTATGACGTATCCGACTTGCCACAGAATGCTCATATGCTCTTTTTAACGAGTCGACAGATATGTTTAATGGACAATATGCAGACAAACTGAACAGTTGGTTCGTTGAGTTAAGCCTGAAAGAAACGAGGCTCGCTTGCTGGACTCATCCTCTATATCTCGCACATCGCTTCTGACAGTATCCGAGTAGATTTCAGCAGTCGTGCTGCATACAGGGCGCATATCGGTCAAGCGCTCCGGGCAGGGGACCTTCAGGCTGCCTTTCCCGGCCCAGATGACCTGGGGGCATTAGCTGGATTCGACACGCCGACCCTGGTTGTCTTAGGCGACCGGGATCCGTTCCTCTCCGCGAGTTGCATTCGCCCGAAGGCCGAACAGACGCTGCCATCGCTCGTGCCGTGTCTCACACTGGCTGGCGAACGGCACTTCCTTTCGACTACCGGACAGAATCGTGTGACGGACCGTATCCGGGATTTTCTGGCTGAGCTGTGGAGCCCCGAGACACGAGACTGAGAGTCGATATTTGGAGCTCCGTCTTCACCGAATCGTCATTCCACTTTTTCTCACTCCCAAACAACTTTGTGGTTCACATCAGAAATTCAACTTTATGAGCATCTTCGGAGAGTTCCATGTCCCTCCAAGAGCCCTCGCGCTCTCCGAGACGTTCGAGGCCGAACCGGAGACCGTCGTCCAGATCGACCGAGTCGTCGCCTCGGATATGAACGCCTTGGCCCCGTACTTCATCGTTTCTGGCGTGCCGAACGCGGCCTTCGAAGCCGCAGCCAGTTCAGATGAGTCGATCAAGACACTCCAGCAGATTCTAGACGGCGAGACTGGCACGATGTACCGCGGGAGATGGGCAGACCACGTCGAATCTCTCGCCCGGGAGTACACGAGTGAAGGAACGTCGATCCTGAAGGCCAGAGGTGACGTGAACGGGTGGGTCCTCCGCGTCAGGTTCGATGGCCGCACACAGATCGGCGAGTTCGCGAGTCATCTCCGCGACCACGGCTTCGCGTTCGATCTCGTGCGTCTCCACGAGATGACCTACTCCCAGACGGGGAGTCAGTTCGGGCTCACCCCGAAACAACAGGACGCGCTGGTGACTGCCTGGCAGATGGGCTACTTCGACCTCCCGAGGCAGACGTCGATGGAAGCCGTGGCTGAAGAACTTGACATCACGCCCCAGTCACTCTCAGATCGGCTTCGACGGGCCCAGAACACACTCATCGGAGATACGCTACGTATGTCTATGCCAGTGGAGCAGGACAGTTCCCCAGCCAATTGAGCCAACGCCTTGGCACTCGTCTTCCAACCGACACGCGTGCCCGGAGCAACAGTTTGCAGGTGCCGAGGAATACGTCGTCGGGACGTTGGATTTCGGCTTCGACAGTACACGACCGTACCGTACCGGTACGCTCACGCCCGTGGGTCGTTGAGTGACTGTAGAACTAACCTCCCTTCTGCAGCGTGTGGATTACATCGGGCTATATAAAGACCGGATAGATAAGACAGAACCATTCTTTCTCCCCAGAATACTCATAATGTATGGACTTTCGAAGCCTCATGTGGAACAGTGACGAGCGGCGGCCACGAGCGTTGATCCGACTCCTTGTCGGGTTCTTCGTGATTGCGACATTCGCCGTCATCGGAACGATCGTTATGGATCTGATAGCGGTTGCATTCGTGCAACCACTCTCGTTCGGCTACCTAGTCCTTACCACACTCGGACTCGGTCTCGGGACCCTCATTGGTATCGTGATAGTTGCTCGCTACGTCGATCGGCGACCGTTCTCTGATTACGGGTTCCGAGACCGAACGGTATGGGGGCGAGATCTCGTGGTTGGTGCCGGGTTAGCTCTCATGGCGCAAACTGTCGCAGTCGGCGTCGCGCTATCCGCCGGTTGGGTTGTCGTGACCGATACAGTTGTCGCTGGATCCGAAGGGCTCATTCTCGGACTAGTCGGTGCGCTGGTCCTCTTTACAGTCGTCGGCTTCTACGAAGAACTCGTGGCTCGTGGATTCATTTTGAAGAACGTTGCCGAAGGGTTTGCGAGATACGGGACGGCTCCGGCTGTCATCGCTGCCGTCATCATCTCCAGCGTCGTGTTCGGTATCGTTCACCTGGCGAACGCTGGCGCCTCACTCGTCTCCGTGGTCGTGATTGCCGTTATTGCGATTACGGTCGCAGCGAGCTACGTGTTGACTGGTCGACTCGGGCTTGCGATCGGGTTCCACACCAGTTGGAACATCGCGATGGGAGTCCTGTTCGGCCAGCCCGTGAGTGGCATCGAACTTCCGGCCCACATTCTCGCCCTCGAAGTGACGGGACCGACCAGGCTGGACTGGCGGGTCCTTTGGTTTCGAAGCCGGAATTTTGGGTGTGGTTGCAGGCTTTGTCGGACTCGTCGGCGTCATTGCGTACGTCTACGTCGTCGAGGGACATCTCCGCATACATCCCAGCCTACTCGTTCCAACCCTTCGAGGCCGAGCTGACGAAGAGAGCGCTGCGATACGTGACGACCGCCGCGTTGAAGACGTGTACGCCGAATCTAATATCGACGTTGGCCACGACGGGAGCGTCGCTCCCGAAAAATAGCCCCGGTCCAAGTCTGTACTGGTCGAATAGGGCCGGGTAGAGGAGTATATAAAACACGGATAGATACGGCGAGTACAATCTTGGAAATTTGACCCGTATCAGACGTCTATGAGTCAATTCGATTCACGACCTGTACTCCACGCTGGGGCAGTAGAATTCGCGCGACGTGATACTGGGACTGGCTGGAGGGCCCCGGATGGCCATTGAACGGGCTGCCCCCAAATTCGAGCTGCCGCCGGACGTGTATCTCGGCGCATTCGTGGTGATCACATTAGTCGTTAGCTGGTCGATATCGCTACTGATCGTCACCGATTCGATTCCTGGTTACACGACGACCGTACTGATGCTCACGCCCGCTGTCGTCGTTCTCGCCCTCCGCCGGATCCAGGGTCAATCCATCGTGGGAACGATCGTGTCCTCGATTCGCGGTGCGACCACCCCGTCGCTCGGATTCGCGTTCCTCTACCCGGTTCTGTTTATCGGCACCGTCGGTACCATCGCCCTTGCGAGTGGCCTCGGCGTCTACCAGCCGGGCCGCAGAACTTCGTGGTCATGGTGATCGAACAGTTCGGGTTCGCCGTCCTGGCGATTGTCCTGTTCGAGCAGCTCGTCAGAATGTACGGCGAGGAGTTGGGCTGGCGGGGATACCTACTCCCGGCACTGACCGAAAAGTGGGGCCGAGCGGGTGCTACGGCGGCCGTGGGTGTCGTCTGGGCGCTATTTCACTCCGCATTCCTCTACCGGGCGGCCGCAGTCACTGGTGTCGGTGACCCCTTGACTGTTGCTGTCGTCCAGGCCGTCGCCGTGTTCGCCGTCTCGTTCCCGTTCGCGTACTGTTACTTCCTCTCGAACGGAAGTGTCCTGCCCGTTGCGATTCTCCACCTCGTCTGGAATATCCTCAATCCGTGGGTTCTGGGAAGCATCTACGCGAACGAGCCGGGTTTCATCGCTGGCGAGGTCCTCCTCGTCACTGGCGAAGGGATTCTCGGGGCGGTTGTCGGTCTCGCTCTGATCGCTGTGTTCGTCGTCCTGTTCCGGCGGGAGGTGTTGATCCGATCGTGACCCTCCGGACAAAGATCGATCGTCACTGACGGGCGAGTACTTAAAACACGGACTGATACGGCGAGCGAACCCTTGTTGGAATCGCTCGTACAGAAGTCGTATGAGTCAGCTTGATCCGTCCACAGACCCGCTTTCTGATGGGATAGCCATCGAACTAACCGGACTGAGCAAGCAGTACGGTGACGTCACTGCCCTCAATACCGTCTCTCTGACGGTTCGAAGGAGAGATCTTTGGCTTCCTCGGCCCGAACGGCGCCGGGAAGTCCACGACGATCGACATTCTCCTCGACTTCGTTCGCCCGACGGCAGGGACGGCGACCGTCCTCGGCTACGATGCACAGGAGGATTCACTGGCGGTCCGGCAAGCGGTCGGAGTGCTCCCTGACGGGTACCACCTCTACGACCGTCTGACGGCCCGACAGCATCTCGAGTTCGCAATCGCTTCGAAGGGCAGTGACGACGATCCAGCCGAGCTGCTGGATCGGGTCGGTATCGGCGACGCGGCCGACCGGAAGGCCGGGGGCTTCTCAAAAGGGATGAAACAGCGGCTCGTCCTCGCGATGGCGCTCGCTGGCTCTCCGGAAGTTCTCATCCTCGACGAGCCGTCGACGGGACTCGACCCGAATGGCGCTCGCGAGATGCGCGATATCATTCGGGCGGAGCGTGACCGCGGGGCGACGGTGTTCTTCTCCTCGCACATCCTCGAACAGGTCGAAGCCGTCTGTGACCGCGTCGGCATCCTCCGGAACGGCGAGCTGGTCGCCGTCGACACGATCGATGCGCTGCGAGATGCGGTCGGGGCCGATGCCCGGCTAGTCCTCACCGTCGAGTCGGTGACAGACGACGTGCTAGACGCGGTCACTGCCCTCCCGGGAGTGACCGACGTCCACGCTGCCAGCGAGACGCAACTGATCGTGACGTGCGCGCCAGAGACGAAGACGGCCGTCATGTACGCTGTCGAGGCGGCTGGGGGGACTGTCACCGACTTCGAACTCGAGGAGATCTCCCTCGAGGAGATGTTCGCGGCCTACACGACGGACGACGACACGGCTACTGGCAGTGAAAGCAAGGAGCCCGAGTCCGCGACTCCCTCGGCTGGCGGCGAGGAGGTGCGCGCATGAGCTGGGCCGTCGTTGCTCGAAAAGACTTCCAGGATGCTCGACTCTCGAAGGCGCTCTGGGCCATCACTGGTGCATTCGTCCTCCTGTCGGCAGGGATGGCCGTCATCTACGCCACCGTCCCGGAACTCAGCCGAGATATCGGAGCAGTGAGTACGCTGGGCTATCTGACGCTACTGCTGGCCGCGATGACGCTGTTCGTCTCCATCGCGGCCATCGTCATCGGAGCGGGAGCGATCGCCGGTGAGCGTGACCGCGGCTCGAGCAAGCCTGCTTGGCTTTCCCCACAGCCGCGCGGACGTGGTTCTCGGAAAACTCCTCGGACGTACCGCGGTACTCGCGGTCGCCATTCTCGTCGGCCTCGCCGTCACGCTAGCGGTGATCCTCGTGTTGTTCCAGTCGTTCTCGCCGGTCGACTACGCGGTCTTCGCTGTGGTCACGCTCCTGTTTGCCCTCGTGTACGTGGGCATCATGGTCGCCGTCTCCGCGACGACCGGGAGCGGTGGACGGGCGATGGCGTTTGGCGTCGGCGTGTTCGTCCTGCTCGAATTCCTCGGCGACCTCCTCGCGCCGGCGGTCATGTTCGTCGTGAACGGGTTCTCTTTCGGCGGGGTCACGACAGTCCCGGGATGGTATGCCTTCCTCAACGTCGTCACACCGTCGGCTGCCTACCAGAACGCCCTCGGGTGGTTCCTCGGTGACGGCACGACGGCAGCCCTGAGCCTCGGCGGGATGCTGGACGGTCCGGTCCCGTTCTACCTCACGGGCTGGGCCAGCATCGTAATCCTCGTACTCTGGCTCGTCGTTCCGCTGGCACTTGGATACCGGCGCTTTGCCGCCGCCGACCTCTGATCCCACCGCCCAAACCATGTCCCGACAGACTACGAAGACAGGACTCCGAATCGGAACTTCGCCCGCATGTTCGCGGGCCGCCTCGTGACCACCATTGAGGACGGTGATTTTTTGTCGCCGCGATTTGCTCGTCCGGGCGCTGACCGACGACGGATTTTCTACCAGACTGGCGACTCTCTCGTGTTAGGTGAGGATCGTAACTGAATCGAGCAGGAGTATTTAAAAGTCGTACTGATACGGCCTGCGTCTTCAGGAGTCGTCCTCCCGTATATAAGTGCAAATAATCGTGCTTCGTCGCGGTGTTCACTATGTCGACTTCAACTTACAACCAGCCGGATGTACAGCCCCGAACTGCCGATAGCCCGCGGCGGGCGCTTCTCGTCGCTCTCGGGCTGCTATTTGCCGCAGCCATTCCCCCACTGGCAATCGTCGAGGGCTTCAAGCTCGTGCAGGCACAGTTCGGGTACGGTGGCGACCTCGCGGTCACCTACATCGGCGGTGGCCTCCTCGCAACCATAGCCATCGGCCTGATTGGCGTCGCGTACAACCGCGTCCGACCGGTCACTGTCCACGTGCCTCGATGGCTCCCGACGGTGCGCGAGGGTGGCTGGATCGTCGCGGGTGTCGTCGTTTCGTTTGTCGCCGCAATTCTGATCGCGGTCGGGATGCAGTTGCTCGACGCGATACCGCCAACGAACTTTATCACCGCTGCGGCCGCCGAACGACCGGTGTTGGTGTACGGATTTGCACTCTTCGGTGTGCTGTTCATCGTCGGCCCCGTCGAGGAGTACTTTTTCCGAGGTATCGTCCAGGGTCGCCTCCGCGAACAGATGGGAGCAGTGCCGGCCATCGCCATCGTTTCAGTCGGCTTCGCGCTGGGACACGTTCCGAGCTGCACTTGATCGGCGGATCGGATCTACTCTCGCTGGGCGTCTTCTTCGCCCTTCTGAGCATCGCCGTCGGGTCGGTCATCCTCGGTGCGATCTACGAGCGTACCCAAAACCTCGTCGTGGTCATCGTGATCCACAGCCTGTTCAACGCAATCAGCGTCAGCTAGCACTGGTCGCCGTTCTCGGAGCGTGATCGGGGATGCAACTGCGGTATCTCCAATCCCGTCCGGTACAATTGTACGTCAGTATTCTTGCGGCGATGCTGGTGTTCGGCGTGGTCGCTCGCCCTATAGTCGAGACACTCGCCCCAGACCTCTCGGTCATCGGTATCCGGGTCGTCCTCAACTGGGTGTTCGTCGCGCTCGTCGTCGGCCTGGTTTCCTGGCTGGGCTGGTGGCGGAAGGTCCGGCTGACCGCACCGATAGCATCGGGCGGCCGCCGGTATCTGCTCGTGCTGGCCGCACTGTTGGTCGTCCCGCTGGGAGTAACCCTCGCGCTCACCCCGGCGCCATTCGCGGTCCCAGAGTTTACGATCCTCGATGGACAGACCCTCTCGACGGCCGGCGTCGTCGTGCTCGTCGTCGTCGGGTTCGCCCTCGGGGCGGCCGTCTCGGAGGAACTCCTGTACCGTGGTGTCGTCCTCCGGAGTTTCGAGTCGCGGGGGCGGATTCCCGCGGCGCTCGCGGCCAGTGTCCTCTTCGGCGCCTCCCACCTCTCGCTGCTCGCAGTTGGCGTGCCTCTGAGTGAAGTGTTACTCGTCAGCGTGTTGAGTGCCGTCTCTGGTATCGGGCTCGCGGCGGTCGCGTTCAGACTGGGGACGCTGTGGCCCCTGGTCGGGTGGCACTTCCTCCAGAACTCCTTTCCGGCGTTCCTCACCCCCGAGGCGATGGCGGTGTTCGTTCCCGTCAATGTCGCCGTCGTCCTCGGGGTCGCCATCCTCGGGACGTGGCTCCTCTGGACGGATCGCAACGTCAGAGTCGCTGACGATGAGATGCAGGCCGATACACCCACTCAGCCCACTGGGAACAGGATATAGCCCTGAATCGCCGACGGTTCCTCGGCGCCGTGGCTGGGCTACGGCTTCCAGGTCTCTCGTGGCGCTGGCTGGCTGGAGAAGTATTTAAAACGCGGATTGATACGGCCTGCATCTCCAAGCGTCATGCTCCCGTAAACAGACGCAAAGCTAAACCGAAGCGTCGTGCTTCGTCGCGGTGTTTACCATGTCGACTTCAACCTACAATCAGCCGGATATGCAGCCCCGAGCTGACGATTGCCAGCGACCGGCGATTCTCGCCGCTCTCGGGGGTGATCAGAAAATGCAACTGATTTCAAGAGACAGTCGGATCGTGTCGGACCTCTCTGAGCCCGACGCGCTTGTGCGAGCTGGCTGGTTCGTTGGGTTGACGCTCGTGCTCTCGTTGGCCATCTACATTCCCGTTATCGCCTCGGCCCACGGGTGGATCGGGGTGGCAGTGCCTCCGGGACTATCGGCACTCGCGATTTTCACGCCTGCAGTGGTCGCGATCGTGTTGCACGTCTATGATAACGGTATCGGCGGTCTTCGGACCGCGTTCCGTCCACTCATTACGTGGCGGTTCGGGCTCCGTTGGTGGACCGTCGTACTGGGGCTCGCACCAGTCATGCTTGGTCTGAAGCACGCAGCGTATCTCTCTCTCGGAGGAGCCCTTAAGCCTGCACCAGCAGCACAACTTGATGGACCACTCGGTCTCGCCATCGTACCGATTGCACTGCTGGTGACACTCTTCCTCTCGATGGGCGAAGAACTCGGTTGGCGTGGCTATCTCCTTCCCCTCTTACAGACGCGGTTCGGCGCGGCTATCGCGAGTTTCGTTCTTGGCGTGTGCTGGTTCGCCTGGCACATTCCGCTCCAGTTCGTTCCTGGGGACGCCAATAGTGGGTTCCCACTCCCGCTCTGGGGACTGTCGATCGTCGCAACGGCGTTCGTCTACACTTGGCTGTTCAACAACACCGGGGGGAGTGTGCTCGCAGTCACGCTCTTCCACGGACTGTTCAATACGCTCGGACCGTTCATCGCGCTACACCCGAGCGTGACGGGGAATCCACTCTCGGCATACGTTCTCGCTGGGGTGAACGTCACATTTGCCGTCATCATCCTCGCGCTGTATGGCACTGCGTCCTTTACGCGCCCACAGAAAACAGGAGTCACCTCGGCTGGAGGAAGTAACCGAACATGTCGAAGCTAAAGCGATATTCACAGTTGAGCCGCTCCCGCTCCATCCAGGATGTGACTTGGAAGAGCACGACCTCACAGGTGACCATACAAATAGAACGGTCGGAGACTAGAGAGGCGCGATGAACCGACGGGGCTTTCTCAATACTGTGGCTGGAACCACGGCTGCCGGGACGCTCGTGGCGCTGGCTGGCTGCGTCGGCTCGGAGGACGGCATCGGCGACCTCACGGTGATCGTCACCAACGTGGACGAGGTCACGCACACTATCGCAGTGACCGTCACGAACCAGGCTGGTGACGTCGTCGAATCGCTCGCTGGCGAGGCTATCGAACCTGGTATCGCGCGGACGTTCACCAGTGCAGGGTATCCCGATGACACCTACCAGGTCGCAGTCGAAGACGATCGGGAGGGCCTTCCCGCCTGGAAGCAGGCTACTCGGTGGTCGAATCTGGCGGCTTGTCCCTCGCTGGTGTTCGAACTCCGGCTGACCAACCAGAACGGCATCAGGCACGTCGTCCCATCGCAACGGTGTGAGTCGCCGTGAACGTGCGGTGGCTGCTGCGTCCGGAGACACAGCCTCGAGGGCTGATCTGGAACGACGTCGAAGACCGACCCCGGATGCCGCTCCGAATCTTCGCCGGACTCGCCCTCTGGTGGCTCCTCGGAATCATGATGTCCGGCCTCCTGGGAACGGTCGTTACCGGCCGGTCACCCTTCTTTGAACTCCGAGGGACTCCGGTTGGCAGTATCGCCGTGACCGCGATCGACCTTGTAGTCGGCGCCATCTCCACGCCTGTGGCCATCTACCTGGCCGGTCGGTACGTGGATCGCCGGCGGTTCCGCGATTTCGGTTTCCGCGTCAATCGCGCGTGGTGGGCCGACCTCACGTTCGGGTTCGTCCTGGGAGGCGCGTTGATGACGGCCATCTTCGTGGTCCAGTTGGCACTCGGCTGGGTCACAATACGCGGCGTTTTCGTCGTCGGTGGCGTCCCCCACTGGACGTTTCCGTACTGGTTCCTGCTCTCGGTGGGGTCCTACCTCATCGGATCCGTGATCGAAGAACTCCTTCACCGAGGTTTCCTGCTGACGAACTTCGCCGAGGGGTTCCAGGTCGGGCCAGTCGACGCCCGCGGGGCCGTGGTGGTGGGGATACTACTGACGAGCGGTGTCTTTGCGTTCGCACATGCTACGGCACCGAACGCGACGGCTATCAGTACGGCGTCGATTGCGCTCGCGGGTGTGTTCCTCGGGCTCGGGTACGCCTTGACTGGGGAACTCGCGCTCCCGATCGGTGTCCACGTCGCGTGGAACTTCTTCGAGGGGAACCTCTACGGATTCCCCATCAGTGGCTCGACGACGACGAGCATCCTCGCAATCGAGCAGCATGGCCCAGACGTCATGACCGGCGGTGCGTTTGGCCCCGAGGCTGGTCTCCTCGGTGTGGGCGCTATTCTTCTCGGTATCCTCACGACTATCGCTTGGGTGCGATATCATCGAGGTGGCTCTGGAATTCAACTGGCAGTCACGAACCGAGAGACTCTGTGAAAATAGGCATCAAAATCTGTGGGACCGCCCCATGAATATAGTACTCAGAGTGGTAAAACCACCAGTGGTTCTGCTGCATACACCCTCTGTATTCAGCACGCACCTTAGAACACTGACCGGAACTGATACAAATCTCGCGGTCACCATTCTACCTAATCCGACGACTGCTTCGGTAAGTCTTGGCCGATAACGTGTAGTAACGACTTGTAAAACAAGTCGTAACAGACTCCGCGTTTTTCACTCGAAACCCGGTGTGCCTTCGCCCCGATCACGCCGTCCGCAGATGCTTTAGTAACGGTTCCTCAAGGAATCGGTATGCGAATCGAAGCGACAGACGGGAACGAACACAAGGTCTGGCTCACCGACAGCGAGATCGAAGACCTCCGACGCGCCACCAACAGTCAGCGCGACGACCTCGTCATCCAGCTGGGCGCGTTCGTCGGCCTCCGCGCCTTCGAGATGCCCCAGGTCCGCCCCGTCGACGTGAAGCAAACCGAGAGCGGCCAGTACCGCCTCCGCGTCGAAGCCGGCAAGGACACCAGCGGGAAGGGTGGAAAGCCACGCGACGCCTACCTCCCCGACAGCGTCGAGCGCGACCTTCAACGGTTCCAGAACGAGCGCAACATCGCTCCGAAAGACCCCTTTATCGATCTGTCCCAACCAGGTGTCCGCGCCGTGATCCGCCGGACTGCCCAACGGGCAGCTCGGGAGACTGGTGACGAGGACTTCGAGAAGGTGAGCACGCACGATCTCCGCCGTCGGTTCGCCCAGCGCCTCCTAGTCGACCAGCAAATGAACCCGCGCGTCGTGATGGCTGTCGGCGGCTGGGACAGTTTCGCCGCCATCGAACCCTATCTGAACGCTCCGAGCGAGGACGTCATCGATGACGCGTTCGTAGAAGTAGGGCTGTAGCTCATCTGGTACTCTGTGCTATTGACGAAAATCGGAAACGGGCTTTGTTGAATTCCTCATTCCCGGACAGTTTGTTGAGGTCGTGCTGAATACAGAGCGCGAATCGGTCACAAGTGGATGGGCATTATCCCATCGGCCGGTCAGTCGATACAGTAGGCTGAGCCTTGTTTAGACGCGTCTGCTGCCCTCGGTTAGTGGCTCTATCCGGTGAACAGAATTCATTCATGAGGGTCTCTCTTCCTGCTTTCATTCTGTGGATGCAGGCCGTAGTAGACGATATGCACCGCGTCTAAACAAGGCCCAGTGCGCGTATCGGTCACTGGACGAGACGCCTGAATTACCACATTCTGAGGTCCACAACAGGGCATGTACGTTGCACGCGCTGGCCGGACACATGCAAAAGGGGAAAACCAATTGCGAGAGTTGAAAATCACTACGGGACACCGATAGCAACGATTGAAACGATTTACATACCGATCGCACTGCAGTCGTGCGATCGGGTGTGCATTGATTTTCAATGGCGACTATGCCCCAATTTGCTCGACCACTCTGTGCCGAATCAACTACTCTGTAGAATCGCTAACTTAACTGGGCTGGCCTTCGACTTCAAGAGGCAACGAACTCCCATCGAGACTGAAGTACGACCTACTGTTTGGAGAATCTGCAAATCGGACGAAAATCGGTCAGGTTACGAACGTAGCAGTCATTACTCTGACTTGTTTCTTGTCCGTCTCGTATATCGTTACCGTAATCGTCTCACTGGACCCGATATTCTGATCCGTAAGCCCACTCCCCGTCGCATCTGAAAAGATCAAATCATCCCCCGACGAATCGAAGTACCGCGCTGCTGAGGTACTCCACCGGCCGGCTCGTCTTCCACAGTGACGTAGACACGGTCGTCGTGAGCCCGGCTGAATTGGAGGTTCTTAATCGTGACTTTTCCATTTATCCGAGCATCGTGCGAGGCTGGATATCCAAAACCCCCGATTGAGGCCTGTGGGTTAGCGCTATTCGGCACGTCGTACTGTGCGATTGTTCCGGTCGTATCATCCTTCGGGGATTGCCAGATGAGCCGTAGGGTATCGCCGCCTTTGGCATTGACCGTCGCTGAGTCGCCCGCGGTGACATCACCCCCACTCCATTCGTTGATACTACCGACCGACGTTTTTTCGAGTGCGGCTCCCGCGAACCGCAACTGGTCGCCGTCAAACGAGTCACCGCTTGCGTGGGTCACCTGAACGTCACCATTGGCTTGCACCTCAAACTCAAACGTCGCACTTGGAGCGGTACTATCTACGCTCTCTCCGATTCCCAGCGCGAACACAGAGACGACAGCCCCCAGTATCACCACGATACCCACCATCAGGACGACCGAAATGACTGACGAGACGGCATCCTCGGACCTCATTAAAGTATCCGGCGTCACGTAGGCGGTGTTTAGTTAAGCGTGAAAAGTGAGGCGGACGGATTTTGTGGTGCCTATGCCAAAAATCAGCCGCCTCAGCGGATGTAGAGACTGGATTGATTTGGATTTTGTGGAGCGCGAGCGGACACCCGAGCCGGCGATGGCGCTGGGTATCAAATCGCACGTTGCGGGACTCTCGCTGTCGGATACCGTCGAATTACTCGAAGATCTGGGTGTCCAACGATCGCGGAAAGCAATCCACGATTGGGTTCAGAAAGCCGATTTACAGCCCGAATCCGGTAAATCACCGAATCAGATTGCGCTTGACGAAACCGTGATTCGGATCAACGATCAGCAATTCTGGCTGTACGCCGCCGCCGATCCGCAGTCGAACGAACTGCTTCACGTCCGGCTCTTTGCGACGACTACGACCACCCTCACGGAAATTTTCTTGCACGAACTTCGGCAAAAACACGATGTCGAAACTGCTGTCTTTCTCGTCGATGGCGCTCAACACCTCCAAACTGCGCTCTCTCGAGCGGGATTCCGATTTCAGATGCGGCGCCACGGAAATCGGAACGCTGTCGAACGAATTTTTCGAGAGTTCAAGCGTCGAACCTCGTCGTTTTCAAACTGTTTCAGTCACGTCGACCCCGAAACAGCCGAAAATTGGTTGCAGACCTTCGCTCGCTGGCACAATGCTCCAAACTAAACACTACCGTCACGTACACAGCAGAAACTATTTTATTAATTAATCAATCTACCGGTGATAAATGAGACTGTACCGAGCAATGTCTTGACTCCTAATCTGGGAGATACTCTATGCAAGATACAGCCTCTGTATCGGTCACGCCGGTACTGACAGATGGCGAGTGGACTCTATGGGCGTGCTGTATTCACAGCGCCAGTCAATCACTGATATTTCGGAAGTCGATGCGGTGACGAATGGGGACAAAAACAGTCGGTCTGTCGGATGAATTTGCGACGGTGAAATTTACCGTATAGTTATTTGACTACTGAACGTTGGTAGTGTAATGACGGGTTCGATTCGACTTCTCCACGTCGAGGACGATCTTGAGTTTGCAGATTTGGCTGCGACGGCAGTGGTGAATCGCCAGACGTAGCTTGATTTCACGGTTTGAGTGCCTGCTTGATGTTGTGAACCGCACACATCAGGACGAGTTCTCGGAATTCACCGTACCAGGTTCTCGCACGCACGGCGTCGCCGAGTGTGCGCTTGATCGTCGAGAAGACGGTCTCACACATCGCTCGTTGCCGGTAGCGAGCCCCATCGATCCGCGCGTTGTGCGCGTGATCGATGTGCCGGAACTCACGATGTTTGATCAGTGGTCTTACGCCCTCTTCGCGGAGTTTCTCGCGTAAATCCATCCAATCGTAGCCTTTGTCGGCAGCGAGGCTGGCGAGGTCGCCCGCGTTGCGGAGGGCGACCTGCCAGCCGAGTTGTGTGTCGTGGCGTTTCTCAGTCGTACAGTGAACGTCCAGAATGGCTTGGTTTTCTGTGTCGACGAGAGCTGCAGCTTTGAGCGTCTTGACGCGGTAATTCGTCCGACGGCAGTAGTGTTTGCTCGCGTGTTCGCGGTCGAAGAACGTCGCGTCGATGGCGGCGTGACCGCTCGGGTCGCAGCTGCGCCGAGAGGCGCAGCAGCACTCGCCAGAGTGCTGTCTTGATTCTATCAAACCACTTGATAGCGTGGAGTGGTCGGGGAGATCGGCCGCGTCAAGGCCGATCTCCGCGAGTATTTGTGGCATCTCGCTCAGCAAATCGAGTGCTTCTCGGTAGGATTTCTCCAGGTAAACCCGCAGACAGTGCAGCGACACCACCGCATACTGGCGAAGCCGCCACCCCTTCGGGGGCGGCGACTTCGCCTCGTTCACCAACAGCATTTTTAGCTAACTGAACGACTTTACTCGTGAAGCGGGAGATCTTAGACATGAATCATCGACGGTTTCCCGCTTCAACTTCCTCGTTCTAACGGTCGAAGCCGCCGTCGTCCAGCGATTCACCAGAGCCGCTGCGACATATCTTGAACGTGAGAACGATCGCTTTCGGATCACCACGGTACCCGATGCCAGTGCTGGGCGTGAAATGCTCACCGACGAAGTGTTCGACTGTGTGGTCTCCGACTACGATTTGCCTGGACAAAACGGAATCGTGTTTCTTCGCACCGTCCGTGAACAATTCCCCGATCTTCCGTTTATTTTGTATACAGGGAAGGGATCTGAGGAAGTCGCGATGGAGGCCATCTCTGCAGGCGTTACAGACTATCTTCAAAAAGAGAGTGGGACTGATCAGTACACCGTCTTAGCCAACCGGATCACCAATGCCGTCGAATCGCACCGGTCAGAACAGAAACTGGCCGAACAGAACCGTGACCTCCAGCGGTACAAACAGATGATAAACTCGATGAACGAGGCCGCCTGTATCTACGACGAGTCCGGACGCTTCGTGGTCGTAAACGAATATCTGGCTAACTGGTACAACACCACCAAAGAACAGCTCAAAGGCCAGAAAAGTAGGTTGATCCCGATTATACGTGATCAGTCTGCCGACAGCGATCCCTACCAGGCCCTTCTTGACGGTCGGCGCGAACAACTGTCGGGGGAAGTCGAAGTCGAATTTTCCCACCGAGGAGATGTTGTGTTAGAGTATCGGTTGGTCCGCCTCACTGTAGATGGGGTGCTTGAAGGAATCGTCGGTGTCGCCCGTGATATCACCGAACACAAAGATCGTGAGCGAAAACTTCGCCGAGAGCGGGACCGTCTTGACGAGTTTGCGGGTGTCGTCAGTCACGACATCCAGAACCCACTGACCGTAGCGAAAGGTCGTTTAGAGCCAAAAGGAGAGTGTGACAGCGATCATCTTGCTGGACTCGGGACCGCATTAGACCGTATTACGCGAATTACTGAGGATGTCCTCTGGCTGGCGCGAGAAGGACGAGCCATCGGTGCGGTGGATGCTGTTATGGTGGCCCATACGATACAAAGCTTTGGGACATTGTCGGAGAGCAGACAGAGCACGCCGAGTTACACTACGCAGACGAGACGGTTTCCTCACTCTCTGTTGAAGCAGACGATGATCGACTGTGCCAACTCTTCGAAAACCTGTTCGGAAACGCGATTAAACACGGTGGAGCAGACACAACGGTCACAGTCGGTGCGCTGGACAATGGCTTCTATATCGAAGACGATGGGCCTGGTATCCCCGAAGAGAGACGTACTGACGTGTTTAGCGCCGGCTACTCAACCGACGAGGAAGGAACGGGATTCGGGTTGAGCATCGTCGAGCGGGTGGTCGAAGCTCACGGATGGGAAATCAACCTGACAGAGAGTGCTGAGGGTGGTGCCAGATTCGAGATTACTGGAATTGAACTCACTACTGCATAGACGTTCTGTATCTTGCACGGCAGTCTCTGTCATAACAGAGGATATCAACAAAGCAGATGTTTCGAAGCGTCGCTGATTCGCGATCGGGTTAGAGTTGTGCCTGGTCCACAACGATGTCCCCACAGCGGGGACAGAGGAGTCGGTGGCGAGCGGTCGAATCATCGTCGATCCAGTCACCGTCAGCGGGACTTTCATGTTCGCACGTCGGGCAGAAGAGCAGTGTCTTTGCCTGACGGCAAGTAGGGTCGTTGGAGGAGGGGTCTGTCAGAGTCATATCCGTGGGGAATGGGTTTGACCGACGGCGGCACACAGGGCGTTCAGGACGACGAGCGCACCAACGACATGCGGCGCTCGATGACGACGTCGTGGCCGTAGTCGCCCCGGCGGTACTGGTCGTAGAGGTTCTCGACAGCCGGGAAGTCAGTCGTCCATTCGGTGTAGTGGACGAGATCGCCGACGTTGTAGCACAGTCGCCACTGGCCGTGTGTGGGCGCTGTCGCAGTGCACGCGGAGCCCTGCCTGGGCCATCTTCATCTCACCTCCCGTCGGATGCGTACAGCCTTGGATGCCAGGCGAGCCGAGGTGGCGCAGGTCCTCGTGGGGCACGGCGAACGTCATGAGGTCCGCGCTGCTGACGGCCATCGCGAGTCTGCGCCGTCGCTCACGGTCACCGATCAATTCCTCGAGGCGCCACGGTCTCGTCGGCGAGGTCGGCGACGAGGACGCCGGTCACTGCCTGGGCGTCCTCGTGGACGGTACAGACGAGCAGCCACGGCTCACTGTCGGCCGTGGTGATCGCGACCGTCTCGCCGACCTCTGAGGGGAGCGTCGGGTGTCATCGGCCACCTCCGACTGCGAACTGAGTGATGGCAGAATACTTATTGGATAGTCTCGCCAACATCGAGAGTGGGCCCTGGTTCCCGCTCGTGTAGTTGCCCACCCAGCTCCTTGACCCAGAGTTGATCCCCGCGGGTCTGGGGCCCGTTTCGGCACGACCCCTCTGGTTTCTCGGCTCATGCGGCCCCACCTGGTGGCGTTTCAGTCGTCGCTGGACAACTCCGTCCGAGATGGATAGCGAGCGACGCCTGTTCAGGGAGATCGGCACCACAGTACGGGCAGGCCGTCGCGACGACGACATTCGAGCCTTCGCGTTCTTCGATAGCCATCACTGCCCACCTCCGTCGGTGACCAGCGGATCGTGCCCGACCACGTTCGCCAACGACTCACCCAACGCCCGCTGTTCCTCGGCGTCGACGGTGAAGCGGCGGCCCACTACTGGGACAGCTACGAGCGCGCCCTGGTGATCGTCAAGGACACCGTTGCCGAGAAAGTCGAGCTGACCGAGATCCCCTTCAAGACGCTGGGGCAGTGGTGCGAGTACACGCGTGAGGAGCGTGGCTGGGCCGTCGGACCGCACGTCGACGGCTCGCTCGTGGGCGAACTCGTGAGAGGGCCCGACGCATAAACGGTCGTTCCATGGCTGACGCGAATGGCTTCGTCTACGAGTCCATCCGTGGTCCCAAATGGAAGGTCGAGTTCGACCGACGGAGTGGTGGTGGCTTGCGTGTCGAAGCGGTGTGGACTGGGTGTGGCTGGCGCGTCACCGGGCGGGAAGTCGTGACGACGATGCGGCGGATCTGACCGTTCCGGACCCACGGACTTCATCGAAACTGTCTCGTCCTGAATCGTTTGCTTCGTAGATCAGCGGCCTCTCTCAAAGAGAAGTCGTGTTAGGTGCTGATAGATGCAAAAACGGGACCTAGATCGGTTCGCTGTGTCGCGTCACAGACGCGGATGAAGCCGTCGGAGCGGACGAATACGTTCCAAGGATCTACCTGAAAACTGAGAACAGTGTCTCCGTCTGTGGTTCTGTCATGGGGATCAAACAGAGCGTTGAGTGCAGCCGGGTCAACATGCTCACTTATCGGCGGGAGATCGACTGGATCGATATCAGCAGCATCCGCCAGCGCCGTAACAATGGCCTGTACCGGAGAGTGATTATTTTCAGTCTCGTACTCCACGTCAACGACTGGCACTCACCCTCGATAGACGGTTAGTTCCCAGTGTCTCCCATACAATCTCGACAGTACTACGACATAAAAAACCGACGTAAAATACGAAATGTTGCCTCTGTTGAAATACTATTAGTTCGACACATATCCCCTGAAACAGCCGTTCGGTAGAACTGCGATCTGTGAGTCGTATTTTCTGGTCGTCGTCACGTACAGATCGAGGATAGCATTCGCTCTTGTGTCTACGAGGAGCGTGACTTTCAACTGTTGACTCGTCAACTTCGTTCGCTTCGTATAGTGTTTCGAGGCGTGACTCCGGTCGAACCCGGAGGCGTCAATCCCGACGACACCGTTGGTCGGAAGGAGTGTGACCGAGAGGTTGAGCAGGACGCGCCATACGGTCATATCGAGGCGATTGAACGCCTTACACAATGTCGAGGGTGAGGGAGTTCCGTCAGATCGACGGCGCTCCGAATACGGGGCATCTCGATAAGTTCGTCAAGAAGCGTCCGGTACGTCGTATTCTTCCGTATCTTGAGACAGAGCAAGACGATGTGTTGATGAAGTGTGTACCGGCGTTTCGAGAACTTCGACGAGTAGTGGGCAACAGCTCGCCGAGCCAAGTGATACGCCTGCTCAACGAACCGAAGCAACTGTGACTTTGGGAGGGCCTGCATCCGGTCAGACTACCGGACGAACCTGTAACTATCCGAGGATTTGAACAGAGCCGTACGGCGGTAGATTTATTTCTACACCAAATTGACAGATTGTATGGGTTCGGGACAAGTGACTGCAATTGGGCTGGTGATCCTCGTTTTGCTCTCCGGCTGTTCTGGATTCGTCGGAATGGACCAAACTGAACCAACCCAGTCAGTGTCGACTGGAGTGGACGATGGGCCGACTGAGGAATCAGCAGCCGAGACGGAAAGTAGTGCTGCTACATCTACAACAACACCAACATCGGTAGACTCCGATGATGACGGACTACATGACCGGCGTGAGGCCGAACTCGGAACTGACCCAAACGAGGCTGATACAGACGATGATGGTCTCACTGATCTCCGTGAGGTGACTGAGCTCAAAACAGACCCCAATTCGGCAGATACCGATAATGATGGGCTTGACGATGCTGCCGAACTGAAGGGTGACACAGACCCACGTAAGCGCGATACAGACAACGATGGACTCGCTGACGGTGCCGAGATCGAGCGCGGTACTAACCCAACCATTCGGGATACCGATGGTGACAATCTCCTTGATGGTTGGGAGGTCCATAGCGACGTCTATCCAGACGCGAATCCACTGTACAAGGATATTTACGTCGAGATTGACTACATGAAGAGCTACTCGCTCCCTGACGATGAGCGAGCGCTAATCAAGTCCAAGTTCGCCGACGCGCCGGTCTCGAATCCGAACGGAACGAACGGAATCAACTCCATCTTATTAGGAGCGACCAGGTCCCGTACACTCGTACGCTTGGAGGCCTAAGGACAGATGAATACGAGAACAAATACTTTGACCATAACGGGCAAGCATACCATTACGCGATTTAGTTGACCGGAGTTCACTCTCAGAGTCTGTCGATGGTGGCGGCGCTGAGGGTATAATGCACGTTTCAGGGACCGTCGACGACACACGCATGGGGACCACGTTCATACATGAACTTGGCCACTCAATGGGCCTGATGCCTGATGTATACCGTGGCATTGACACCACCGACGTTCCGTTCGACGAATACCCCAGTGTTCTGAATTACAACGCCCCCCGG